>JADCHX010000033.1 GCA_020248265.1 Rhodocyclaceae bacterium | reverse complement strand
GGATAGGCGCCTTCCCGACGCGCATCGTGACCGACCGCCCTACAATCCGGCACACGCAGTGCCGGAAAAACGGCATCGGTCACGATCACCGGAATCGTCGGTCACGTTCGCCGGAATACGCACGTAGTGGCCGATGTGCCGCCGCACAATGGGGTTGCCGCTGCCCCACCGTCATGTCCTCGGCCTGAGCTGACATTCGGCGGTCTCGGGTCAAATGGCCGCTTAAGACTGGGTGCAGTCACTCAAGTTCGGATATCGAGGGGTGCCGTCGGCGAAAGAAGACATCCGCGGAGGTTGTGCGCCTAGCGGCGCTCGACCGCGCATGTCAAACCTGCGGGCGTCCAGATGAGAGAGACAGCGGGCAGTCCTCCGAACTCTTCGGCGAGCCAAACGAGTGTCTTACGGTCGATGCTTGAGTGACTTCCGCCATGTGGATGCGTGTGCCAGGTGCCCACGAACGTCAGGTAGCCGAGGGAATCGTCATACGCCTGGCGCAGGTTCTTCTTCAGTTCCTGGGTGCCGAGGACGAAGCGTGCGGTGCTGCGGTAGCTGTCAGCGCTCGCTTGAACCAGACCTGCGACGACGATGGTGCGGGCCTCGTGTGACACGTGGCCGATCAATGCACCGCCGGTCTCCTTGGTGTCCCAGCGTACCGCGTCGGCGTCGATGACATCGCGTACGCCGGTAAGCACGCGAACAGTCCAGCCGCCGTCATCGGCCACGCGCAACACGGTCGTCGGGCCTTGCGAGACCACCGACCAGTTCATGCCGATGCCGTCGTCTTGCTGTACGCCCACTCCGAGTTGCCCGGCGTCGGGCAGTCCGTGCGCCAGCCAGCGCTCGACTTGCATTGCCACCAACGCAGCGGGCATCCACGGCCGAAAGAAGCGCCAGGTGCTCGAGATGTACCGCGAGGAACTGCCATACCTGCGGGCGCTGCCAGCCGAGCCCTTCCGCTATTTCAGACAAGCCACGCGCACCGTCGATGACGCGGGGTTGGTGCAGATCGATGCAGCCTATTACGCGGCGCTGCCGGCAGCGCCGCACAGCACGGTGACGGTTCGCGTGTTCGATCGCTGCATCGAGATCCTCGATGCAGCTGGCCAACTGCTTCGCCGACACGAGATCGCCGCCCGGCGTGGCACCTTCACGATGGCATCCACCGATCGGCTGTTCAATCCCTCGCGCGAGAGCGCGCGGGTACTGGCCAAGGCCGAGCGCATCGGGCCACATACCGCGGTGCTCGCCCGCGAACTGTTCGCCCGTCTGGGCCGTCCCGGCCAGCGCGCCCTGTACGGGCTGGCGAACCTGGCCCGCCACCATCCCTGTGCCCAGATCGATGCCGTCTGCGCCCGGCTTGTCGATGCGCAGATCTTCTCCTATGCCGCGGTCAAGCGCGCGCTGGAGCGCTCGGCTTCCATCGCCGTGACGGTAACTGCCGAACACCTCGAACAATGCGGCGATCACATCCGCCCGATCATCGAGTACCACGCGTTCTGGGAGCGCCACTCCCACACCCAACCTCCGGAGATGACCGATGGCCATGTCAATGACTGAACTCGAACGATCGCTGCGCGCACTGCGCCTGTCCGGCATGAGTGCCACGCTGCAGGCGCGTGCGCTGGCCGTAGCCAGCCACGAGATGGACTTCATCGAAGCCTTCTCCTGGCTGGTGCAGGACGAACTGGACCGACGCCGATCTCGCCTGCTCGATCGGCGCTACACGCTCTCCGGCCTCGTCGAACGCAAGGATCTCAAGGACTTCGACTTCGCCTACAACCCGACCATCTCCCGCCGTGCGGTGTTCGAACTGGCCACGCTGAAATTCATCGACGCGCGCGAAGACGCACTGCTCATCGGGCGACCTGGCACCGGCAAGAGCCACATCGCGAAGGCCATCGCGCTCACCGCCGTCAACCGCGGATACAAGGTGCTCTATCGGGAAGCCCATCAGCTGATCGAGGACATCCACGAGGCCCGCGAGCTGGGCGCAATCCGCAAGCTGCGCGCGCAGCTGCGCGCCGCCGAACTGCTGATCATCGACGACCTGTTCCTGCGCAAGCTCCCGGCCGGCGCCGCCGACGAGTTGGCCGACGTGCTCATGAGCCGGCACGAGAAGGCCTCCACCCTCATCACCTCCAACCGCGGCCTCGACGACTGGGCGAAGCTGCTCGGTGACATGGTGATCGTGGCCCCGCTGATCGACCGGCTCATGCATCACGGACACCTGCTCAAGTTCGACGGCAAGAGCTGGCGCCTGAAGGAGGCCGCCGCCCGCATTGCCAAGGCTTCAGCCGACAATTAAAGTCCGCCTGTCCCGTCTCCGGGGTGGGGGAATTTGACCCGGCCACGGGTGGGGGAATTTGCAGTGGCCGCCGGGGCATGCGCGCAAAATTTGCGCCACGCATTGCAATACAACCGAAAAAGCAAGATGACATCCCATTCGCGCATGCTTTCCGTCTTTACGGTCATGATCCTTCTGTCCATGGCGGCAATCCCCGGTGTCATGGCGCAGACAAGCGATGCAGACGCACGCTTTGCCCAGCTCGATAGCGACGGCGACGGCCGGATCTCAAAGGACGAGTTCGACAAGCTACCCGTCAGGCGCGCCGATGCCTTCAAGCGCCTTGATCGCAATGGCGACGGGGCCATCGACCGCACCGAATTCGCAGCCTTCGCCGATCGCCGCGGCCAGGGCCGCACCAATGGAGGCGCAACGGCACAGACAACCGTAACGCCCGGCAAGCTCGCCAACCCCATCGTGGCACTGGGTCCCCCGGTTGACATCGCGCGTTATCGCGCGGCCTCAGTCTATTCGGCGGAAACAGGGGGCCTGCATCTCCTCGTCATGCAGGACGGCAACATTGTTTTCGAGCAGGGCGTCGAAGGAAGTACAGCGGACAGGGCCTACCAGATCGCGTCTGGTACGAAGAGCTTCTGGGGACCAGTCGCCGCTGTCGCCATGGCACGAGGCCTCTTTACCCTCGATGAAAGGGTCGCTGACACGATCAGCGAGTGGCAGGGCGACCCGCGCAAGTCGCGCATCACGGTCCGCCACCTCCTCAGCTTTTCCAGCGGGCTTGAAGCCCCTCGCCGCCTCTGGGCCGACAAAACCGTCGAGAACAAGGGCGCCTTCGCGATCGCACAGAAAGCTGTCGCCGACCCGGGGACGCAATTCGCCTATAGCGAGGTGCACCTCTACGCATTCAGCGAATTCATGCGCCGCAAACTTGCAGCGCGTCTCGGGGGTCCCAGTTCAGCATTCGCCTTTCTGAAGGAGACCATCCTCGATCCGATTGGATTGACCCCGACACGCTGGGCGACCGAGCGAAACGGCGAGCCGGCCATGGGCCATGGCGCCGTGCTGACCGCACGCGAATGGGCTAAGCTCGGTGAACTCATTCGCCTGGGCGGCACCTGGAATGGGAAGCAGCTGGTTCGACCAGATCTGCTCGCTGCATGCTTCAGCAGTTCCAGCGCGAACCAGGCCTATGGCTTGACGTGGTGGCTGAACAAGGCTTCGCTTAACCCGGCCGCGACTGCAGACGATGCCGGCGCAGTCCGGCGCCGATCAACCGAACGCATCAGCGCCGATGGCATCTGGCCCGGCCAGGCACCCGATATTGTCATGGCCGCTGGCGCAGGGCAGCAGCGGCTTTACGTCTGGCCGTCACGCGGACTCGTCATCGTCCGCTATTCCAACGCCGACATGGCCGCCGCCGTGATGAGCGGCGACTACTCTCGCATGAACTTTAGCTTTGAAGACAAGCGCTTCTTCGAGCTGCTGACCGGTGTGAGGTGAGCTCGCCTGACCACGCAGCACCAAGGACCGGTCTTCCAGCAAAACGCACCGGCGCTAGCTTCGTCGCCTCCTCGC
>JADCHX010000032.1 GCA_020248265.1 Rhodocyclaceae bacterium | reverse complement strand
GTGCAAGTACTCGATCTCTTCAAGCTTCCAGATCCACTCGCGTCTCTCAACGCTCACGAACCCTTCCACCCGCCTCTATCAAGCACCCACACCTATCGGCTGTAGTTTGTTAAAGAGCGTGCAGCGTTGCCGGGGTCCTGCGATGCACTGCTTCGTACTGCCCGGCTTTCGAAGCGATCAGAAACTGGCGTCTCGGGTGCTTCGTGTGCTGCAAAGAAGGTGAAGTATAGCGAGTGAATTCGAGTCGTCAAGCACTTTTCATCACGATGACACACTGATTTTCCAGACTCGTCGGTTCTCAGTTGTATTAATGAGACGAAACGAACGGGCCTGACGCGCTCAACCCAGGCGTATGCGCGCGAAACGACGCTTGCCCACCTGCAACAGCGCACTCGCCCCCTGGGCGAGCACACGGCCCTTGTCCTCGAGGCGTTCGCCGTCGACCTTCACGGCGCCCTGCCCGATCAGGCGGATCGCGTCCGAGGTGCTCGAGACGAGCCCGGCTGCCTTGAGCAGCGTGGGGATGGCCATGCCCGAAGCGCCGGCAGCGATCTCGATCTCGACCAGGTCAGCGGGGACTTCGTCACGACGGAAGCGGGCATCGAAGGCCTCGATCGCTGCTACCGCAGCTGCCTCTCCGTGGAAGCGGGTAACGATCTCGCGCCCCAGCTCGACCTTCACCTCGCGCGGGTTGCGGCCGTCGGCCACCTCGGCGCGCCAGCGTGAAATGACATCGGTGGGCTGCAGCGACAGGAGTTCGAGGTAGCGCCACATCAGTTCGTCCGAGATCGACATCAGCTTGCCGAACATGTCAGCGGGTGCGTCGGTGATCCCGATGTAGTTGCCCAGCGACTTGGACATCTTGTTCACGCCGTCCAGGCCTTCCAGCAACGGCATGGTCAGCACGACCTGCGGCGCCTGCCCATGCTGGCGCTGCAGTTCACGGCCCATCAGAAGGTTGAACGTCTGGTCGGTGCCGCCCAGCTCCACGTCGGCGCGCAACGCCACCGAGTCGTACCCCTGGACCAGCGGATAGAGGAACTCGTGGATCGCGATCGGCTGCTCGCTCCGGTAGCGCTTGCTGAAATCGTCACGCTCGAGCATCCGCGCCACGGTATGGGCGCCGGCCAGCCGGATCATGTCGGCCGCGCTCATCCGGTCGAACCAGGTGGAATTGAACGCCACCTCGGTGCGCGAAGCGTCGAGCACCCGGAACACCTGCTGCCGGTAGGTCTCGGCATTGGCGGCGACCTGCTCGCGGGTCAGCGGGGGCCGGGTCGCCGACTTGCCGGTCGGGTCGCCGATCATTCCGGTGAAGTCACCGATCAGGAAGATGACGTGGTGGCCCAGCTCCTGGAACTGCCGCAGCTTGGTGAGAAGCACGGTGTGGCCGAGGTGCAGATCCGGAGCGGTCGGGTCGAAGCCGGCCTTGACGCGCAACGGACGTCCGGTACGCAGCCGCTCCGCCAGGTCTACGCGCGAAATGAGGTCGACCGCCCCTCGCCCGAGCAGCGCCAGTTGCGACTCGACCGGGGCAGTGATGACTGCGGGCGAACCGACGGCAGCAGGGGAATCGTCGGCCACCAAGGGTGTATTGCTTTTCTGCTGGATATCCACGGCATTCCGCTGGTCGACGCCGACGCTGCGGCCTGGGGCCGGGGCGTCGGCAGGTTTTCTGTTAGTCTTCGGAAAAATTCAGGCGCATCAATGACTAAACCTACAGATCAGCAGTCGCGCTGGCGGATTCTAGCCGAAAAGGTTTTCAACTCCGGCCGTCGGCGCGGGTGGGCGCTCGTTGCCGCCATTCCGTTGTTCGGTGTGGCTGCTGCATTCGGCATAGCCCCCCCGACAGAGACCCGGCCGGTCGAACTGCGTTCGGTGATCGAATCGATCCAGTTGCCGACGCCGCAGGCGATCGACGATGGCCAGCACTTCGTACGCGAAGAACGCGTGGTTCGTGGCGATACGGTGTCCGCGATGCTCCAGCGACTCGACATCCGCGACCAGGCAGCACTCGAGTTCATTCGCAACGATCGCGCGATGCGGCCGCTGCACCAGCTTGCGCCGGGCCGCGCGGTTCGCGCCAGGACCGACATCGAGGGCGATCTGCACTGGCTCGAGTACGCGACCGGCCAGGGCACCGTGCTCCGACTCGAGCGTGGAGAGGGAAATCGCTTTTCCGCCGCAGAGCATCCGCTGGAACTCGAGCGTCGCATCGAGATGAAGTCGGGCCAGATCCGCAGCTCGCTGTTCGCGGCCACCGATGCCGCGAATCTCCCCGATGCGATCGCCACGCAGATGGCCGAGATGTTCTCTTCGGACATCGACTTCCATCGCGACCTGCGCCGCGGCGACACCTTCACCGTGGTCTATGAATCCTTTTACCACCGGGGCGAGCGGGTGCGCGTCGGCCGCGTGGTAGCCGCCGAGTTCCTGAATGGGCGCCGTGTCTTCCAGGGCGTCTGGTTCGAGACCGAGCCAGGCCAGGGCAGCTACTACACGCCGGGCGGCCTGAGCCTGCGGCGCGCATTCCTGCGTTCGCCGCTCGAATTCAGCCGGATCACCTCGGGCTTCAGCAATGCCCGCTACCACCCGATCCTCCAGGAGATGCGCGCGCACCGCGGCATCGACTACGCAGCGCCGATCGGCACACCGATCAAGGCGGTCGCCAGCGGCAGTGTCGATTTCGTCGGCCGACAGGGTGGCTACGGCAACCTCGTGATCCTGGCGCATGCGAACGGCGTGACGACGGTCTACGGCCACCTCAACAACTTCGCGCCGACGATACGCAAGGGCGCCCGCGTGAACCAGGGCGACGTGATCGGTACTGTCGGCATGACCGGCCTCGCCACCGGTCCGCACCTGCACTTCGAATTCCGGATCGCCGGCGTGCACATGGACCCGCTGAAGGTCGCGATGCCGGAGGCCCTGCCCATAACCAATGCCTTGCGTCCGGTGTTCGAACAGACCACCGCGCAGTACTCCGAGCAGCTGCGCGTGCTGCGCGGCTCGAACCTCGCGCGCCTCGAATAGGCGCCGCGCACGCGGGTCGCCTGCCGCAACCATCGACGGACGCATGGCCGGGCGGCTCTTCATAGGACTGATGTCGGGCACCAGCGTCGACGGTGTCGATGCGGTGCTGGCTGATTTCTCGGGTGCGCGGCCGGTCGTACTGGCGACGCACCACCGGCCGTTCGACGGCGAGCTGCGTGCCCGCCTGCTTGCACTGGCGCAACCGTTCGCCGGCGAACTCGATGCGGCGAGCGAGGTCGGACTGGAACTCGCCACGGCCTATGCCGAAGCTTCCCTGGCCGTCGCCGCGAGCGCCGGCGTGATGCCCGCCGCAGTCGCGGCGATCGGCTGCCACGGACAGACGGTGCGCCACCGCCCTGAACGCGGCTATACCTTGCAGATCGGCGCGCCAGCCTTGCTCGCGGAACGCACAGGCATTGCCGTGGTGGCGGATTTCCGCTCGGCAGACATCGCTGCCGGCGGGCAGGGCGCGCCGCTCGCGCCCGGCTTTCACGCCGCCGTGCTGGCCGACCCGATCGCCCCGCGCATCGTGCTGAACCTCGGCGGCATCGCCAACATCACCCGGCTGGTACCTGGCCAGCCGGTGACCGGCTACGACTGCGGACCCGCCAACATCCTGATGGATGGCTGGACGGAGCGCCACCTGGGCCAGCCGTTCGACCGTGATGGCGCATGGGCACGCAGCGGCCGCACACTCGCCCCGCTGCTCGCGCGGATGCTGGACGAGCCGTTCTTCGCGATGCAGCCGCCGAAGAGCACCGGCCGCGACCTGTTCGACCTCGGCTGGATCGACCGCCGGCTCGACGGCAGCGAGTCGCCTGCGGACGTGCAGGCGACACTGCTGGCACTGTCGGCAACCACGATCGCCATGGCCATCCGCTCGACCGTCGACGTACGCTCAACCGCGCTGGAAGTCGTCGCCTGCGGCGGCGGCGCGCGCAATACCGCCTTCATGGAAGCACTCGCGCTCCAGGTCACTCCGGCGCGAGTGCTGTCGTCGAGCGCATTCGGACTCGAGCCCGAATCCATCGAGCCGCTGGCCTTCGCCTGGCTCGCCTGCGCCCGACTGGATGGCAGGCCAGGCAATCTTCCGGATGTCACCGGGGCTTCCGGACCCCGGGTGCTGGGCGCGGTGTATCCCGCGCCGGCCTGAACGCAGGCGCAGTCAGGCGGAGAACGACGAACCGCAGCCGCAGGTGCTGGTGGCGTTGGGATTCTTGATCACGAACTGCGCGCCTTCGACACCCTCGCTGTAGTCGATCTCGGCGCCCTGCAGATACTGGAAGCTCATCGGGTCGACCAGCAGGGTCACGCCGTGCTTCTCGAGTGCGGTGTCATCCTCGGCGACGGCTTCCTCGAACGTGAAGCCGTACTGGAAACCCGAGCAGCCGCCGCCGCTGACGAACACGCGCAGCTTGAGGTCAGGGTTGCCTTCCTCGTCGATCAGCTGCCGCACCTTGTTCGCGGCGTTCTCGGTGAACACCAGCAGGTTGTTCATTTCGGTCACGGCATTCATGTTCGACTCCCGATTCAGGCGCCGCAGCGCCAGTGAATTGCATTATATGCGGCTGGAGTGCGCGACCTGCAACCCCCGCCGACGTCCGGACCTGCCAGGCCGCCTATTCAGCCGCTGCCGACTTGAACGAAACGATCTTTTCCGATCGCGCCTCTTCTGAATGCAGGAGCCGGCCCTGCAGGACGGCACCGAGGTGAATCTCGATCGTGCGGTAACTGACGTCCCCGGTGACCACAGCCTTCGGTTGCAGTTCGAGGTACTCGGCACCGATGATCGGCCCGACCACCGTACCGTTGACCACTACATGCGACACCCGGATCTCGCCCTCGACCCGCGCCTTCTCGGACAGCACGACCGTACTGGGCTTGTCGTCGACGGCAACGATGTCGCCGCGCACGAAGCCGTCGATGCGAAGGCCACCGCTGAACGTGATGTTGCCGTGGATGTTCGTGCCGGCCCCGATCAGGCAGTCGATGCGGGTCTGCGGCTTGCTGGCGGATTTGCTGAAAATCATTGAGGTCTCCCTGCGAAGATGCGGCCACCTGCGCCTTGCACGCCGCCCGACGATCGCACCGGTACCAACCGTGCGCTGAGGGTCAGGACACCAGTGCAGTCTGCGTTGCCTTCGGCTGTGCCGCTCCGTTCTCGAACACGCGCACCTCGAGGCTGCGCAGCAATGCATTGCCCGGGAGGCGAAAGGTGCCCTCCACCGGCTGGAACAGCTTGAAACTCAGTGCGGTCGACGTTGTCGCCCCACCGCTGGCGATCGGCAGCGAGAGCGCCAGCGGCTTGCCGTCCTGGACCACGTTCGCCACCAGTCTCAACTGCCCCTGAAACTCAAGATCGCCGGTCGCATTGTGCACGAGGGTCAGGCGGTAGCGATAGCCGTCCCCGTCGCGCTGCACCCGGAAACGACTGATGCTCACTCCGGGCGCCTTGCCGGCCTGAGCGAGCAGTGCCTTGAGAACGGCAGACTCATCGCGCGCCGACGCAGCCTCTTCGGCGAGCGTCTTCAACTGCCGGGTCATGTCGGTGCGCATGCCGGCATCGATCTTCAGCGCGCTCTCGCTGGCGGCGAGATCGGCGCGCAGCCGCGTGTTCTCCTGTTCGAGCGCTGCCACCCGTTCCTGCAGTTCGGCGAGCGTCTCGCCGCCGCCGCGGGCGGCAGGCGCTCCCAGGGTCAGCGACCAGACGAACCAGCAGCCGACCGAGACCATACCGATCACCGCAGCGATCCGCGCCCAGCGCCAGTACCACGCGAGGTGCATCTGTACCGCGACCTTCCGCGACGAGATGCCGAAATGGCGGCGGAACTTGCGCAGCAGCATCAGCCCGCTCCGGTGCGCCGCTGCCCTGCCCTGGATCCCGTGCAGTACATGGCGGGGTTCAGGGGAGCAGCGCGATCTGGGTGAGGCCTGCGTCTTCCGGCAGGTCGAACATCAGGTTCATGTTCTGCACGGCCTGGCCGGCAGCACCCTTCACCAGGTTGTCGATCACCGACAGCACGGTCAGGGTGTCACCGCCCTGCGGCCGGTGCACCGCGATGCGGCAGGTGTTCGCGCCACGCACCGACCGGGTGTCGGGCATGCTGCCGGCCGGCATCACGTCGACGAATGGTTCGCCGCGGTAGTGGTCTTCGAAAAGTTTCTGGAAATCGGCCTCTTTCGTGATGCGGGCGTAGAGCGTCGAATGGATGCCACGGATCATCGGCGTCAGGTGCGGGGTGAACACCAGCCCGACGTCTCCGCCCGTGACACGGCGCAGACCCTGGACGATCTCGGGATGATGCCGATGCCCGGAAACCCCGTAGGCCTTCAGGCTGTCGGACGCCTCGGAGAACAGCGTACCGACCTCCGCCTTGCGCCCGGCGCCGGAGACCCCGGACTTGCAGTCGGCGATCAGGTGCAACGGGTCGACCAGCCCGGCGGCAAGCAGCGGCTTGTAGCCAAGCTGCACCGAGGTCGGGTAGCAGCCAGGAAGACCGATGATGCGCGCGCTGCGGATCGCCGCGCGGTTGACCTCTGGCAGGCCGTAGACCGCCTCCTCCAGCAGCGCCGGGCACGCATGCGGCATCTTGTACCAGCGCTCGAATTCGGCCGGATCGCGCAGCCGGAAGTCCGCTGCCAGGTCGATCAGGCGCACACCCGCTTCCAGGAGGCCTGGCGCCGCATCCATCGCTACCCCGTGCGGGGTGGCGAAGAACACGACGTCGCAGTCGGTCAGCGCTGCCGAGGCCGGATCCGAGAACGCGATGCCGACCCGTCCGCGCAGGCTCGGGAACATCTCGGCCACCGGCATGCCGGCTTCCTTGCGAGAGGTGATCGCCCTGAGGTCGGCATTCGGATGGGCAGCCAGCAGGCGCAGCAGTTCCACGCCGGTATAGCCCGTGCCACCGACGATTCCGATGCGCAGGCGCCGGCCGGATGCGCCACCAGGCTCAGCCCGGCGGATATCCGTTGTCGTGTTCGCGGTCGTCATGGAAAACCTCCTGAGGTAGTCCTATGAAAAAAGCCGCCCGCAGGCGGCTTTTCCGGTTGACCGCCGTGGCAGCCAGCTACAGCGTCAGCGCTTCGAGAACTGCTTGGCACGCCGCGCCTTGCGCAGACCGACCTTCTTCCGCTCGACCTCGCGCGCGTCGCGTGTCACCAGCCCGGCCTTGCGCAGCGGCGGTTTCAGCTCCGCATCATATTCGATCAGTGCGCGGGTGATGCCATGGCGCACTGCACCGGCCTGCCCGGACTCGCCACCACCGTCGACGTTCACGAGGATGTCGAACGTGCCGATGTGGTTGGTCAGCACCAGGGGCTGACGCACGATCATGCGGCCGGTTTCGCGCGAGAAGAACTCGTCGACCGGCTTGTCATTGACGATGAACTTGCCGGTGCCACTGCTGATGAACACGCGGGCGACCGCGCTCTTGCGTCGGCCGGTGCCATAGAACTGTTTGTTCGCCACGGTGGTGACCTTTACTTGAGATCGATCGGTTTCGGCTGCTGCGCGGCATGCGGATGCGCTTCGCCCTTGTAGGCCTTCAGCTTCTTGATCATCGCGCGGCCGAGCGGACCTTTCGGCAGCATGCCCTTCACCGCCTTCTCGAGCACGCGTGCCGGATGCCTGGCCTGCAGTTTCTCGAAGGTCGTTTCGTAGATGCCGCCGGGAAAGCCGCTGTGGCGATAGTACTTCTTGTCGGTGGTCTTGCTGCCGGTCACGCGCAGCTTGTCGACGTTGACGACGACGAAGTAGTCGCCGGTGTCCACGTGCGGGGTGAAGATCGCCTTGTGCTTGCCGCGCAGGCGCAGTGCGAGCTGGGAGGCGAGGCGGCCGAGCGTCTTGTCGGCGGCATCGACTACATACCAGTCGTGCGTCGTGGTCTCGGCACGGGCGGAAAAGGTCTTCATGCGGGTATCCTGAAATCGGTCAGCGCCCGTGGTTCAAGGGAATCCAGTGACCCGGGTGCGCAGAGGAAAGCCGCGAATGATATGAGTTTCAGGTACGTGCTGTCAAATGTGAGGCTCAGCCACGGGTCCGGCCGGCCAGGCGCCGCGCGATGAGCGTATTCCTGACCGCCCTGCTGGCATCCCTGCTGCTGCCGCCGCTGTGCTTCATCCTGCCCGCGCTGGGCGGGCTGGCGCTGATGCGCCGCCACCGCGCTGCCGGCGCGTTGCTCGTGCTGGCAGCGCTCACGGCGCTGGCGGCCGCGTCGACCCCTTTCGTCGCCGACCGGCTGCTCGCCGCGCTCGAGACGCCACCCCTGCCGGCGCCACCCGCCCGGGCGCCGGAGACAACGCCGGGTGCGTCGGCAACGCAGGCAGCCATCGTGGTGCTCGGCGGCGGCCTCGGCCGGGAGTCGCCGGAGTACGGCACCGACACCGTCAACCCGCCGACGCTGGAGCGGCTACGCTATGCCGCCTGGCTGCACCGGCGCACCGGATTGCCGATACTGGTCAGCGGTGGCCGGCCGCTCGACACCCGGTTGTCCGAGGCCGACACCATGCGCGACGCATTGACGGCAGACTTCAATGCACCGCCACGCTGGGTCGAGGGCGATTCACTGAACACCCGCGAGAACGCGGTACGCGCCCAGGCCCTGCTCGCGGACGGCTCGATCCGCAGGATCTACCTCGTCACCCACGCCTGGCACATGCCGCGCGCGCGCCGGGCATTCGAGGAGGTCGGGCTCGAGGTGATCGCCGCCCCGACCGGATACGCGTCGATCACGCCGTCGCCGATGGCCTGGGTGCCCTCCGGGCAGGCGCTGCGCAACACTCACCTCGCGATGCGCGAATGGCTGGGTCAGGCCTGGTATCGACTAAACTCCGCCGTCCGGGGCTGACGGCGCGGTGGGCCTGGCCCGATCTGCAGCGAGACGGCGATGAAACTCAGGGTAAAGCTGGTCGAAGGCGTCACCTTCCTCGGCGAAAGCGAGTCGGGTCATGCCATCGTGATGGACGGGCCGCCGGACGGCGGTGGCCGCAACCTCGGGCCGCGGCCGATGGAGACCGTGCTGCTGGGCACCGGCGGCTGCACCGCCTATGACGTCGTGCACATCCTGCGCAAGGGGCGGCATGCGATCACCGACTGCGCGGTCGAGATCGAGGCCGACCGTGCGGACGAAGACCCGAAAGTGTTCACCCGCATCCATTTTCACTTCAAGGTGACCGGGCGCGGGCTCCGGCGCGAAGCGGTCGAGCGGGCGATCCACCTGTCGGCCGAAAAGTACTGCTCGGCGTCGATCATGCTGGCGAAGACCGCCTCGATCACCCACGACTTCGAGCTGATCGAGGCGGCGTAGCCGGTTTCAGACCCAGTACGCGCTGCCGGTCATCACCTTCGAGGTGACGCGCATCGCGGTGGCGATCGGCTTCGGGAGCTTCGCCGCACCGTACGCGATCGCCTGCCGCGCATGCTGGATCTCGTCGCGCCGCATCTGTTCCAGGATGACCCGACTGCGGCCGTCGTTCGCCGGCAATGCGCCAAGGTGCTGGTCGAGGTGGGCCTCGACCTGCCGCTCGGTCTCGACGACGAAGCCGAGGCTCCAGCGGTCGCCTGCAAGGCCGGCGACCGCGCCTAGCGTGAACGATCCGGCATACCAGAGCGGGTTCAGGAAGCTCTGATGGGCCCCGAGCTCACGCAACCGGTCGCGCGTCCAGGCCAGATGGTCGCCCTCTTCCCGAGCCGCGTGCAGCAGTGCCTCGCGCCTGGCCGGGTCGCGCGCGGTCAGCGCCTGCCCGGAGTACAGGGCCTGGGCGCAGACTTCGCCGGAATGGTCGACCCGCATCAGCGCGCCGGACTTGCTGCGCTCTTCCGGCAACAGCTCGGTGAGGTCTTCGCCGGCAGCCGGCGATGGCCGCGACGGGTGCGCGACACCGGACAGCGTGCGCAGTGCACGGTCGAATTCCACGATCCAGCGGTCGGCCAGCGACAGCATCGGCAACTCCTCAGTCGAACAGTGCGCGCAGCTGGGTGCCAGGGTCGGGGGCACGCATGAAGGCCTCGCCGACCAGGAAACCGTACACCTCGTGGGCGCGCATCGCATCCACATGCGATCGATCGAGGATACCGCTCTCGGTGACCACCAGCCGGCCGTCGCCGATCTGTCGCAGCAGGCCGTAGGTGGTATCGAGCGAGGTCTCGAAGGTGCGCAGGTCGCGGTTGTTGATGCCGATCAGCGGCGTTGCCAGGCGCAGTGCCCGTTCCAGTTCTGCGGCATCGTGCGACTCGACCAGCACCGCCATGCCGAGCGACTGCGCGATCGCCTCGAACGCCTGCATCCGCGCATCGTCCAGCGCGGCGACGATCAGCAGGATTGCGTCGGCACCGGCTGCACGCGCTTCGTAGACCTGGTACTCGTCGAGGATGAATTCCTTGCGCAGCACCGGCAGCGAGCACGCCGCGCGCGCCTCGGTCATGTATGCCAGCGTGCCCTGGAAGTACTGTTCGTCGGTGAGCACCGACAGGCAGGTTGCGCCACCGCGCTCGTAACTGCGGGCGATCTCGGCCGGGCGGAAGTCTGCCCGGATCACGCCGCGGCTCGGGCTGGCCTTCTTGATCTCGGCGATCACCGCCGGCTGCCGTGCCTCGACCCGCGCGCGGATCGCGCCGGCGAAATCGCGCGCTGGCGCGGCGCCGGAGGCACGCGCCTTCACCTCGGCCAGCGGCACCGCCGCGCGCGCCTGCGCGACCTCGACCGCCTTGGTCTGAAGGATGCGGGCGAGGATGTCGGGAATGTCGGGGGTGTTGTTCATGCTGCGGCCTGGCGCGAGAACGCAACCAGTTGCTCGAGCTTCGCCTTCGCTGCGCCGGAGGCGATCCGTTCCAGCGCGCGCCGGACGCCGGCTTCGAGCGACGGCGCCAGCCCCGAGACGTAGATCGCCGCGCCGGCATTGAGCGCGACGATGTCGCGCGGTGCCCCGGGCCGGTTGTCGAGCACGCCAAGCAGCATCGCCTTCGCCGCCTCGACCGAATCGACCCGGATATCGGCGATCGTAGACACCTCGAAACCGAACTGTACCGGGTTGACCCGGTACTCGATGACCTTGCCGTCGCGCAGCTCGGCGACATCGGTGTTGCCGGTGATGGTGATCTCGTCGAGCCCGTCCGCGCCGTGCACCACCATCACATGCCGACTGCCCAGTGCATGCAGCACACGGGCCTGCAGCCCGACCAGCTCGCGGCGGAATACGCCCATCACCTGGTTCGGCGCGCCGGCGGGATTGGTCAGCGGGCCGAGGATGTTGAACATCGTGCGCACGCCGAGTTCCTTGCGCACCGGGGCGGCGTGCTTCATCGCCGCGTGGTGGCTGGGCGCGAACATGAAGCCGACGCCGACCTCACGGATCGAGCGTGCGACCATCGCCGGATCGAGCCCGAGGTGCACGCCCAGTGCCTCCAGTACGTCTGCACTGCCGCACAGCGAAGACACCGACCGGCCGCCGTGTTTCGCGACATGTGCGCCGGCCGCCGCGGCAACCAGCGCCGAGGCGGTGGACACGTTGAACGTGTGCTGCGCGTCGCCACCGGTGCCGCAGGTATCGACCAGGTTTGCGACGCCGGCGACATCGACCCGGGTCACCAGTTCGCGCATCACCGATGCCGCGCCGGCGATCTCGTCGACCGTCTCGCCCTTGGCGCGCAGCGCGACGACCAGCCCCGCGATCTGCGCCGGCGTCAGTTCTCCCTGCATCACCTGGCGCATCAGCAGCACCATCCGGTCGCGGTCGAGGTCGCGCCGCTCGATCAGCGCGGTCAGTGCTTCGGAATAGGTCATCGCGGTTTTTTCTTGTATGTGCGCCGCGGCGGGCGGCAGGATCAGGCGGTCGTCTTGAGAAAATTGGCCAGCAGCGAGTGGCCGCACTCGGTGAGGATCGACTCCGGATGGAACTGCACGCCCTGGACTGGTAGCGTCCGATGGCGAACTCCCATGATCTCGCCGTCCTCGCTGGTGGCGGTGACCTCGAGCACATCGGGCAGCGACTCGCGTTCGATCACCAGCGAATGGTAGCGCGTCGCCAGGAACGGACTCGGCAACTGCTCGAAGACGCCCAGCCCTTCATGCCGGATCGCCGACGTCTTGCCGTGCATCACCTGCCTGGCATGGACGATCTTTCCGCCGAAGGCCTGCCCGATCGACTGGTGGCCGAGGCACACGCCGAGGATGGGTACCTTCCCGGCGAAATACCGGATGGCCTCGACCGATACACCCGCCTCGTTCGGCGTGCAGGGCCCGGGCGAGACTACCAGGTGTGTCGGCCGCAGCGCCTCGATCCGGTCGACCGTGATCTCGTCGTTGCGGAACACCTCGACCCGCTGTTCCAGTTCCCCGAAGTACTGGACGAGGTTGTAGGTGAACGAGTCGTAGTTGTCGATCATCAGCAGCATGTCCGCTCCATCCCCTTGAATTCACAGCGATCCGTAAGAAGCCATGCGGGTCTGGCCCGCCTCCGGCCGCGTTCAGGCGCGGCGGCAGTCCGGCCGCCATCGGCGGGCAGTGCGGGAAGCAGGGCGGTCCATCGGGGTCGACATTCGCCAAGGTTATCACGCTGATGCATGGGTCCAGACCGCTTGCGGCCAGCCCCCCCTCGCCCGACTCAGCCAAGGGGATGTCCGATGCGCCCGCACGCCAGACCGGGCTTGAGGCATGATCGTCAGCGGACTTCTGCACATGCGGGGATGGCCAGTGAGACTCGAAGACGAACGCGAAAGCAGCAATGTAGAGGACCGGCGCAGCGTGCGCGGCCTCGGCGGTGCCGGCAGGGGCATCGGCATAGGCACGGTCGCCATCGCGCTGATCGCGATGCTGATGGGCGCCGACCCTTCGACGGTGATCTCGCTGCTCACCGGCGGCGGGCAGGGCGCGCCGCAATCGACGCAGCAGTCGACACCGATCGACGACGAGGCCAGCCGCTTCGTGCGGCGCGTGCTGGCGAAGACCGAAGACACCTGGGGCGCGATCTTCAAGGCGAGCGGTGTGCAGTACCGGGAACCCACGCTGGTACTGTTCAGCGGCGCGACGCGCACCGCCTGCGGCGTCGGCGAGACGGCGATGGGTCCTTTCTACTGCCCGGCGGACGAAAAGGTGTACATCGACCTCGCCTTCAACCGTGAACTCGCGACGCGCTTCGGCGCGCCGGGCGAGTTCGCCCAGGCCTACGTGATCGCGCACGAGGTCGGCCACCACGTACAGAACCTGCTCGGCATCGCGGCCAAGGTACAGGAGGTGCGTTCGCGGGCAAGCGCACGCGACGCCAATGCGCTCTCGGTACGGCTGGAACTGCAGGCCGATTGTTTCGCGGGCGTCTGGGCCCGCACGGCCGACGAAATGAAGGCCTTCCTCGATCGCGGCGATATCGACCAGGCCCTGCGCGCCGCCGCGGCCATCGGCGATGACCGCCTGCAGCAGCAGTCGGGCGGCCGCGTGGTACCGGACTCGTTCACACACGGCTCTTCCGAACAGCGCAAGCGATGGTTCAACCGCGGCTTCGAGACCGGCAGCGTGAAGGCCTGCGACACGTTCAGCAGCCGGAGCCTGTAGCGGGCTGGGGATCCGGCGACTGCGGGGGGCTGGGGGTCCGGGGGCTGGGGGTCAGGTCTTGAGTTTTGCAGCAGGGGGCTGGGGGTCAGGTCTTGAGTTTTGCAGTAAATGCAAAATTCAAGACCTGACCCCCAGCCCCGCTGCCGCTAGCGCGGCGTCACGCCAGGGATCGGGCTGTCCAGCCCGCACAGCGCCATCTCGGCGGCTCGCAGCACCGCGCGCGCCTTGTTCTGCGTCTCGCGCCATTCGCTGGCCGGATCGGAGTCGGCGACGATGCCCGCCCCGGCCTGCACATGCAGCATGCCGTCCTTGAGCACCGCGGTGCGGATGGCAATCGCCATGTCCATGTCGCCATGGAAGCCGAGGTAGCCGACCGCGCCACCGTAGATGCCACGCCGTGTCGGCTCGAGTTCGTCGATGATCTCCATCGCGCGCACCTTCGGCGCGCCGGACAGCGTCCCCGCCGGGAAACTCGCGCGCAGCACCGAGAATGCATCGAGCCCAGGCTTCAGCGTGCCCTCGACATTCGACACGATGTGCATCACGTGCGAGTAGCGTTCGATCGCCATGTTCTCGGTGACCTTGACGGTACCGGTTGCGGCGACGCGGCCGACATCGTTCCGGCCGAGGTCGACGAGCATCACGTGTTCGGCACGCTCTTTCGGGTCGGCGAGCAGTTCGGTCGCCAGGGCCTCGTCGCGCTCGCGCGTGTCGCCACGGGGCCGGGTGCCGGCGATCGGGCGCACGGTCACCTGCCCGGACTCGAGGCGTACCAGGATCTCGGGCGATGCGCCGACGACATGGAACCCGCCGAAGTCGAACAGGAACATGTACGGCGAAGGGTTGGTCGCGCGTAGCGCACGATACAACGACAACGGCGATGCATCGTACGGCTGGCTGGTGCGCTGCGACAGCACGACCTGCATGATGTCGCCGTCGACGATGTAGCGTTTCGCACGGTCGACCACCTCGGCGAATGCATCTTCGCTGAACTCGGACGTGGCACGCGTGGGTTCATGCGCGGCGGCCTCGGGGATACGCACGGGCGTACGCAGCTTCGCGAGCAGTTCCGCCAGGCGCTGCTGGCCGCGCATGAACGCGCCGTCGCGCCGCGGATCGACGTAGACGACCAGGAAGATCTTGCCGCGCAGGTTGTCGAACACGGCCACTTCATCCGACAGCAGAAGCAGGATGTCCGGCGTACCGATGGGATCGGGCTTCACCGTACTGGCAAGGCGCTTCTCGACGTAGCGCACCGTGTCGTAGCCGAAATAGCCGACCAGCCCGCCGCAGAAACGCGGCAGCGCCGGCTCGGGCGCGACTTTCAGGTGCGAGAGGTAGGTGCGCACGAACTCGATCGGATCGTCGGTCTCGACCTGCTGGCGCGTCATCGTCCCGCTCAGGTCGCGGCAGATACGACCGATCACCTCTACGCGGTCTTTGGCGGGCAGGCCGATCACCGAGTAGCGGCCGAACCGTTCGCCACCCTGAACCGATTCGAGCAGGTAGCTGTTCGGCGCGTTGGCGAGCTTGAGGTAAGCCGAAAGCGGCGTATCGAGGTCGGCAAAGGTCTCGAGGTACAGCGGGATCCGGTTGTAGCCCTCGGCCGCCAGCCGGTTGAATTCCTGTTCGTTCATCAGGGTCCCTGCACCAGCCCGTCGACTTCCGTCAGGCTGTCCACTATAGCATCGGCATCTATGCTGCGCAGGTCGGCGCCTTCGCGGTAACCGTAGCTGACGCAGATCACCGGACAGCCGGCGCGGCGAGCTGCGAGCGCATCGTTGGCGGAGTCGCCGATCATCACCATCGCGCCCGGTTCGACGCCGATCAGCCCGGCGGCATGCAGCAGCGGCGCCGGGTCGGGCTTCTTCACCGGCAGCGTGTCGCCAGCCACCAGCACGGGGAAATAGGGACGCAGTCCGAGCCGGTCGAGCAGGATGTCGGCGAAGCGGCCGGACTTGTTGGTCACGCAGCCGAGCCTGAAGCCGCGCTCGACCATCCGGTCCAGACCTTCGAACACGCCTGGATAGGGCGCGCAGTTCCACGCGACGGTATCGAAGTAATGCTTCTCGTAGACCGGCATCGCCGTGGCGAACAGGTCGGCATCGGGTTTGCCGTCGGACTTGCGCGTCAGCACCCGCTCGACCAGCTTCGCGATGCCCTTGCCGACATAGGTCTCGACCTCAGACTGCGGCAGCGGCGGCAGGCCGAGTTCGACCATCATCCGGCGCGCAGCCTCGGACAGGCCGGGGATGCTGTCGACCAGCGTGCCGTCGAGGTCGATCAGGATCGCGCTCGCGCGGATCATGGCTGTGTCACCGTCGCGAGTTCGCCGCGCATCGCCGCGATCACCTTCGCATAGTCGCTCGCGCCGAAGATGGCCGAGCCGGCAACGAAGGTGTCGGCGCCGGCGCGCGCGATCTGCGCGATGTTCTCGATCTTCACTCCGCCATCGACCTCGAGCCGGATGTCGCGGCCGCTGCGCGCGATGCGTTCGCGCGCAGCGCGCACCTTCGGCAGCACCGCCGGATTGAACGCCTGCCCGCCGAAGCCGGGATTCACCGACATGATGAGTACCAGGTCGATCTTGTGCATCACATACTCGAGCGCGTCGAGCGAAGAGGCCGGATTGAACACCAGTCCCGCCTTGCAGCCGTGGTCGCGGATCAGGTCGATCGTGCGGTCCACATGGTCCGAAGCCTCGGGATGAAAGGAGATCAGGCTGGCGCCCGCCCTGGCGAAATCGGGTACGATCCGGTCGACCGGGCTGACCATCAGGTGCACGTCGATCGGAGCCTGAGTCAACGGCCTTATCGCCTCGCACACCAGCGGACCGATAGTCAGGTTGGGGACGTAGTGGTTGTCCATCACGTCGAAGTGGATCCAGTCTGCGCCCGCCGCGAGCACGTTGGTGACTTCTTCTCCCAGGCGGGCGAAGTCGGCGGAGAGAATGCTCGGTGCGATCAGATGCATGGTTCAGCCCTGGATGGTCAGCCGACATAGTTTATCCGACAGGACATCGACCGCCTTGAAGAACAATTACGACATCACCGTCGCCGCGAAAAGCGTCTTCATTCCTGAGCAGTCGGACGAGTCGGCATCGCGCTTCGTGTTCGCCTACACCATCACGATCACGAACACCGGCGGCATGCCGGCGCAACTGCTGTCGCGGCACTGGATCATCACCGACGCAAACAGCCAGATACAGGAAGTGCGCGGCCCCGGCGTCGTGGGCGAGCAGCCCACGCTCGAGCCGAAGCAGAGCTTCGAGTACACGAGCGGCACCGCACTTGCGACGTCAGTGGGGACGATGCGGGGCACCTACCAGATGGTCGCCGAGGACGGCACGCGGTTCGATGCCGACATCCCCGAGTTCACGCTGTCGGTACCGCGGGTCCTGCACTGACATCCATCGACTGAGCCGCGGCCGCCGACATTCGCTCACCGTCCCGGCGGCCGCCGGTCGTCGTCGCGCTTCTTGCGGGGCAGTGTCCACCAGACGATGAACACCAGCAGGCCGAGCGCGACCGCAGCTTCGAACAGCAGCAATGCGAATCCAGCATCCATCAGGGTTCCCGAAAACAATGACTGACTGCCGCCGCACCGGCCTGCTGGCTGGCTTTCTCCTGCTGCTCGGTGGTTGCGCGACGCCGCCGACCGCGCCGTCCGCGCCGCCACAGGCCACGGTACAGCCGGCGCCGCTCGACGGCGCGCCGGCGGCCGCACCGCCATCGGCAACCCTGGCGGCGCCGAAGCAGCCCGCCCCATTCTCGCCGATCCGGCATGAGCCGGTGGCGTGGAAGGCGCTGCCCGGATGGCAATCGGACCGCGTGCACGAAGCATGGCCGGCGTTGCGCGAGAGCTGCCGGGCACTGGTCTCCCGCCGTGCGGCAGCGCCCTGGCTCGAAACCTGTCGCGCAGCCGACGCCATGCCACAGGCGGACACCCTCGATACGCCCCGCGTGCGAGCGTTCTTCGAGCGCCACTTCCAGCCGTACCGCCTGATCGCAGTCGATACCGACGGTACCGAGAAGGGCAGTGGCCTGATCACCGGCTACTACGAGCCGCTGCTGCGCGGCAACCGCACTCGCGATGCACGCTACCGCTACCCGTTGTACGGCGTGCCCGACGACCTGGTGACGGTCGACCTCGGCGACCTGTATCCGCAACTCAAGGGGCAGCGTGTACGCGGCCGCCTGGAGGGCCGAAGGCTGCTGCCCTACTTCTCCCGCAGCGACATCGACCGCGGCACCGCGAGCCTCAAGGGCCGCGAACTGCTGTGGGTGGACGATCGCCTGGACGCCTTCTTCCTCGAGATCCAGGGCTCGGGACGCGTGCAGCTGCCCGACGGTACCGTGGTGCGGCTGGGCTATGCCGACCAGAACGGCCATCCGTACCGTGCGATCGGACGCACGCTGGTCGAGCGCGGCGAACTATCGCTCGAGGAGGCGACGATGCAGGGCATCCGCAAGTGGGCGACCGCAAATCCGGACAAGGTCACACCGATCCTGCATTCGAACCCGAGCCGGGTGTTCTTCCGGGAACTGCCGCCGCAGCCCGCCCCCGCAGGCAATCCGAACGGCAGCGGGCAGTCAGCCGCCAGTGGCCCGCCCGGCTCGCTCGGCGTGCCGCTCACCCCGATGCGCAGCATCGCGATCGATCCCCGTTCGGTGATGCTCGGTACGCCAGTCTGGCTGGTCACCCGGGACCCGCTCGATGGCGAGCCGATCGAGCGCCTGACCTTCGCACAGGACACCGGCGGTGCGATCGTCGGCACGATCCGGGCCGACCTGTTCTGGGGCTTCGGGACGGCTGCAGGGGAATCGGCCGGCCGGATGCGCGAGAACGGTTCGATGTGGCTGCTGCTGCCGCGCGGGATGAAGCCAGGGCGGCCCTGAGCCCCGCGCAGGCGGTCAGCGCGGGCCGAGCTCGAACACCACGACCGTCTGGACCTTCGAGTGCACCGGACGGCCGCCCTTGATGCCCGGCGCGAACGGCGCAGACCGGAAAGCCGCCAGCGAAGACTCCTCGAAGAAGCCTGGCGGGTCTGCTCGCACCACCGAAGCATCGACCACCCGCCCGGTAGCGTCGATCGACAGCGCGAGCGTCACCCTTCCGGACACGCCGCGCAACTGCGCGTTGAGCGGGAATACCGGATCGACCGGGCCCAGCGGGCGCGGCAGCACATCGAGGTCACGACCGGTGTACCAGTTGGGGGCGGCCGCTCCGGCGCGTTCGGGACCAGCCTGTGGCGCGGGGTCAGCAGGCCGGGGCGTGGGCTCGACCGGCTCGCGCGGCAGCAGGGCAGGAGAAGTCTCCGGCACCGGTGCCGGAGCCACCATCGGCACCGCACCGGGCGCGCCCTCGGCGGGCATGCTCGAAGTCTCCGGCTGCGCATCGGCCAGCGCGAGCACGCCCTGTACGAGCGGGTCGGACGCCGGTGCCAGCCGTGCGGTGATCGACGCAGGCCCCTGGGCCGGACGCCGTCCGCTGTCGAATCCCCAGTCGAGGCCGAGCAGCAGGTGCAGCAGCAGCGACGCGACGATGAAGGCCGCGAGCCGGCGTTCGCCCTGCGCCAGCGGCCACGCATCGCCGCGCGGATAGCCGGCGCCCGCGAACCCGCTCAGCGCGACCAAGCGCCCGAGGCAGCCGCCATGGCTGCGCCTACTTGCGCGGGGCCTTCGCCGCAGCCGCGATCGCCAGCTCGAGCTGTTCGACCGGCAGCGCCCCACGCAACCGCGTGCCATCGGACAGGAAGATGGTCGGCGTCGACTTCACGTTGTACTTCTGGCCGAGCCTCAGCACCTCGTCGATCGGCGCCTTGCAGTTGGCCGCCGCCGGTGCGATCTTGCCGGTGGTCATCACTTCGTCCCATGCCCGCGAACGATCCTTCGAGCACCAGACCGCACGCGACTTCTCCACCGAATCGGGCGGCGAGATGATCGGATACAGGAAGGTGTAGATCGTCACGTCGTTCAGCTTCGCGAGCTGGCTGTGGAACTGCCGGCAGAAGCCGCAGTTCGGGTCTTCGAAGGTCGCGATCACGCGCCGGCCATTGCCCTTGACGGTCTTCACCGCCTGGGACAGCGGCAACTCGCGGAACGCGATCGGGCCCTGCAGCCGCGCCTCGATCTCGTCGCGCCGGGCCTGGGTGATGTTGCTCCATGTCTTGGTCTCGATCAGACTGCCGTCGACCACGAACGTGAACTTCTCGTCGGTGTAGAACACGGTACCGTCGATCACCATTTCGAGCAGCCCCGGGAACGGGGTCTTCGTGATGCTTTCGACCTTCGCATTCGGGAACTTCTCGCCAATCGCCTTGCGGATCAGCTGCTCCTGGGCTCCTGCCGACAGCGGCAGTGCGGACGACAGCGCAAGGAAGCAGGCGGCGAGCCAGCGACAGGTTCGGAAGAGCTTCATCGATGTTTTTTCCGTAGGTACAGGGGCTGGAAGAGGCGACATGCCCTGAGTATCGTCGCATGCCGCCGCACCTGTGCGGCGCCAGGCCGACATGCGGCGTGCCTGAGCGTGCGAACGGCGGGCGTTCAGTCCATCGCGGCAGCCATCAGCTCCCGCTTGAGCAAGGGCGTCCGGTCGACCCATCCCATGCCGAAGTTGCGCAGGCGGGCCACGCCGGGCAGCGTGGACGAGAACAACCTGAACAGACCGTCCGTTGCGAATCGCATCGTGGCGATCGGTTCGGCGCGCCCGCGCTGGTAGCGCCGCAGCAGACCGAGGTCGCCGGGATCCGACTGCGGACCGCGCGCGGACAGCACGGCGGACAGTTCCCGGCAGTCACCGAAGCCGAGGTTCATCCCCTGCCCGGCCAGCGGATGCACGGTATGCGCGGCATCGCCTACCAGCGCCACCCGCGGACCTACCAGCTGCGACACGCGCTGCAGGCGCAGCGGGAAGCCGCAGGCGGGCGCCAGCGCCTGCAGGCTGCCAGCCTCGCCGCCGGCGACCCGTGCCACCTCGCCGGCCAGCGCCTCGAGCGGCAGGCCGAGCAGCCAGGCCGCATGCGCGTCGGCACACGACCAGACCATCGAGCGCAGGTCGCCGGGCAGCGGCAGCAGCGCCAGCACCGCGTCGCCGAAGAACCACTGTCGGGCCACGCCGTGGTGCGGCACAGCGCACCGGAAGTTCGCGACCACCGCGGTATGGCCGTAGTCGCGCCGGTCGACGGCAATACCGGCCAGCTCGCGCACGGTCGATCCGGCCCCATCGGCTGCGACCACCAGCGGCGTGCGTAACGTCGTACCGCCGGACAGGCCGACCGATGCCGTACGCTCGCCGACACGCAGGTCGACCACCGGACCGGCGATGCGGGTGACCGTATCGCCCCGGGCTGCAACCGCCCTTTCCAGCGCGCACGCGAGGTTGGACGACTCGCAGATCACCGCCAGCCGCGGCATGCGGGCATCGTGGCTGTCGAAGCCGATACCCGAGCGGCCATCGTCGCCACTGACCCGCATCGCGGTCACGTCGCAGGTCCGCGTGCCGTCCACCCCACGCCAGGCACCGACCGAAGACAGCCATTCGATGCTGCCCGGGCTGACCGCGTAGACCCGGCTGTCCCAGCCGGGCGCTGCGCCAGGGGCCGCCGCCGGGCCGGCATCGGCGCCCGGCGCCGCCACCCAGCAGACGCGCAGCCCGGCCTCCGTGAGTCCCAGCACGGCAGCGGCACCGATCAGGCCGGCACCAACGACGACCGCA
Source organism: Rhodocyclaceae bacterium (assembly GCA_020248265.1). NCBI lineage: Bacteria > Pseudomonadati > Pseudomonadota > Betaproteobacteria > Rhodocyclales > Rhodocyclaceae > Rhodocyclaceae bacterium. The sequence continues at coordinate 19,540 of JADCHX010000032.1, read as the reverse complement.
TCGGGTCGGGATGCCGACCCTGCGGCGGAAAAAGAAACAGCCATCATTGCGCCCTCCATTGACTCGATCGGCGGGCGAACCTAAAATCCGCACCCCCGTGGCGAATTAGCTCAGCGGTTAGAGCAGCGGAATCATAATCCGTTGGTCCGGGGTTCAAATCCCTGATTCGCCACCAAGTATTCCGGAGACCCGGTCCATTATCCAGGTCGCTCAGTCCGTCTGCCGCACGGCATGCCGCTCAGGCCGCCGCACGGGCAGCTCCGTTGTCCGGGGGCTGTCCGTCGGCCCTGCCACGTCTTGGCAACGCGCCTTGCATGAGCGGCGCGGCATGCTGTCGCTGCTCGCGCTGCTCCTCTGCGCCGTGGCGTTCTCGCCGGCGGAGGCCAGGGCACAGTTCCAGCGTAACCTGCCTGCGGGCGGCGTGGTCGGCGTCCTGGCTGCGAATCCGACCTTGCCGCTACCGATGGTGCAGATCGACTCAAGGGCGTTCCGCATGGCACCGGGCGGCATCATCGTCGACCAGAACAACCGCACCATCCTGCATGCACAGATTCCCCCCCGAGCTGCCGCCTACATCTTCTTCGACGGCAATGGAGACGTCCAGCGCATGTTCCTGCTGACGCCGGACGAACTCCAGCGGCTGCGTGCGCGCTGACCGCCCCCGCCCGCCAGGCGCCGACGGCACGTCCGCGCCTGAGCCCGGCAGGCCGATGACCCGTCCGCCCTCCAGCGACCGCCCCATGCGCAAGCTCTACATCCGCACCTTCGGCTGCCAGATGAACGAGTACGACTCGGACAAGATGGCCGATATCCTGCACGCCCGCAACGGCCTGGAGCAGGTATCGGACCCCGCCGAGGCCGATGTGATCCTGTTCAATACCTGCTCGGTGCGCGAGAAGGCACAGGAGAAGGTGTTCAACGATCTCGGACGGGTACGCGAACTCAAGGCGGCACGCCCCGGTGTGCTGATCGGCGTCGGCGGCTGCGTGGCCAGCCAGGAAGGCGAGTCGATCATCGGCCGCGCACCCTATGTCGACCTCGTGTTCGGGCCGCAGACCCTGCACCGCCTGCCCGAGATGATCGCGCGGCGACTGTCGAGCGGCCGGCCGCAGGTCGACATCTCGTTTCCCGAGATCGAGAAGTTCGACAACCTGCCGCCGGCGCGTATCGAAGGCGCCTCTGCCTATGTGTCGGTGATGGAAGGCTGCAGCAAGTACTGCAGCTACTGCATTGTTCCCTACACGCGCGGCGAGGAGATTTCGCGTCCGCTCGAAGACGTGCTTGTCGAAGTGGCGGAACTGGCGCAGCGCGGCGTACACGAAATCACCCTGCTCGGGCAGAACGTGAACGCATGGCGCGGCAGCGGTGACGACGCCGACGCCGACTTCGCGGCTCTGCTCGACTGCGTGTGCGAGATCCCGGGCATCGAGCGGATCCGCTACACCACGTCGCACCCGCGCGAGTTCAGCGACCGGCTGGTCGATGCCCATGCCCGACTGCCGAAGCTTGCCGCCCACGTGCACCTGCCGGTGCAGTCCGGCTCAGACCGGGTACTCGCGGCGATGAAACGCGGCTATACCGCCCTCGAGTACAAGTCGATCGTGCGCCGGCTGCGTCGCGCGTGCCCGGATATCTCCATCACATCCGATTTCATCGTCGGTTTTCCCGGAGAGAGCGAGGAAGATTTCATGCACACCCTGAAGCTCGCCGAAACGATGGCGTTCGACGGCAGCTTCTGTTTCGCCTACAGCGCGCGCCCCGGGACACCTGCCGCCGGGATGGCCGACGACGTGCCCGCCGACGTGAAGAACGCACGCGTACGCCGACTGCAGGCGCTGGTCGATGCGACCGCCGCCGCGGTCAGCGAGTCGATGGTCGGCAGCCTGCAGCGCGTGCTGGTGACCGGGCCGTCGCGCCGCGATCCTTCCGAACTCGCGGCCCGCACGTCGAACAACCGGGTAGTGAACTTCGCCGGCGCGGCGCGCCTGATCGGCAGGATCATCGACATCGAGATCACCGAAGCACGCGCGCACACGCTGCGTGGCGTGGTACCGGGCTCGCTGCCGCCGCAGCTGGCAGACGATCCTGCCGGCGCTGCAGCCGGCACCGTACGATGACCGCGCGCAGCCAGGGCCAGGCCCGGCCCAGCACGCTGCAGGTCTCGTTCACGCCGGTCGACAACCCGCGGCTGGCCAACCTGTGCGGCGCGCTCGACGAGAACCTGCGTGCGATCGAGCGCATCCTGTCCGTGAAGATCGCGCGCCGCGGCGCGACCTTCTCGCTCACCGGCGAACTCGACCGCGCGCGCATCGGCCTCTCGGCGCTCAAGCGCTTCTACGCCGGCGCCGATCGCGAGGTGTCGCTGGAAGACGTGCAGCTCGGCCTGGTCGAGGCCGGGCGCCAGGGTGGCACCGAGCCCGGCACGGCGGATGTGCCGGCATCGCCGGCAGCCCCGGCACTGATCACCCGACGGCACGACCTGCACGCGCGCACGCCGGCGCAACAGCAGTACCTCGAACAGATCCGTCAGTTCGACATCACCTTCGGCATCGGTCCGGCGGGCACCGGCAAGACCTACCTCGCGGTGGCGAGCGCGGTCGACGCGATCGAGCGTGACCAGGTCAAGCGCATCGTTCTGGTGAGGCCTGCGGTCGAGGCCGGCGAGCGCCTCGGCTTCCTGCCGGGAGACCTCGCGCAGAAGGTCGACCCGTACCTGCGGCCGCTGTACGACGCGCTCTACGACCTGATGGGGTTCGACAAGGTCGGCCGGCTGTTCGAGCGCAGCGCGATCGAAGTGGCACCGCTTGCCTACATGCGCGGGCGCACGCTCAACCAGTCTTTCATCATTCTCGACGAGGCGCAGAACACCACGCCCGAGCAGATGAAGATGTTCCTCACCCGGATCGGCTTCGGCACGCGGGCGGTGATCACCGGCGACGTCACCCAGATCGACCTGGCGCGCGGCCAGAAGAGTGGCCTGATCGACGCGCGCTCGGTGCTGGCCAGCGTCGAGGGCATCGGCTTCACGTATTTCAGTTCGGCCGACGTGGTCCGCCATCCGATCGTCCAGCGCATCGTCGACGCCTACGAGAAACGTCAGGCCGCCGACGATACGCACTGATCCGGTGCCACCCCCCGTCCACCGCATCGCGGTCCAGAACCCGAGCCGCAGCCGCCGGCTGCCGGATGCCGCACGCATCGAAGGCTGGGCAAGCCATGCGCTCGGCCCCGCCGGCGGGCGTGGCGCGGTGCGTGACGCCGAGGTCACCGTGCGGTTCGTGTCGCGTACCGAGGCCGTTGCCCTGAACGCACGCTTCCGCGGCCGCGACTACGCACCCAATGTACTGGCGTTCCCCTACGATGCCGAGGACGGTGACCCCCGCGTCCACGGGGACATCGCGATCTGTCCGGCGATCGTCGCCCGCGAGGCGCTGGCGCAGCACAAGCCCTTCGACGCACACCTTGCGCACCTGGTGGTACACGGCGTACTTCATCTTCGGGGATACGACCATATCGAGGACCGCGATGCGGCGCGAATGGAGCGACTGGAGTCGAAGCTGGTCGTTGCGCTTGGGTTCGACGACCCCTGGGCTGCGGAACGCCCGCCGCATGCGACAATCCGGGTTGCCATTTCTCCATCCACTGCATGAACGACGACAGTAAACCCGGTTGGCTGACAAGGCTCGGCACGCTTCTGCTGCGCGAGCCGGAAGACCGCGATCAGCTGGTCGAACTGCTGCGCAGCGCCTCCGAGCGCGAGTTGCTCGACGAAGAAGCGCTGGCGATGATCGAAGGCGTGCTCGAGGTCTCGGAACTGGATGCAGGCGGCGTGATGCTGCCGCGCGCGCAGATCGAATTCATCGACATCGGACACGATCCGGCACAGATCATCCGCCAGGTGGTCGCGGCCGGCCATTCGCGCTTCCCGGTGATCGACGGTGGCAAGGACGAGGTGATCGGCATCCTCCATGCAAAGGACCTGCTGCGCTTCTATGCCGAAGGCGAGGGCAACCTGCGCGGGATGCTGCGCCCGGCGGTGTTCGTGCCCGAGGCCAAGCGCCTGAACGTGCTGCTGCGCGACTTCCGCCGCAGCCGCAACCACATGGCGGTGGTGGTGGACGAATACGGCGGTGTCGCCGGGCTGGTGACCATCGAGGACGTGATCGAACAGATCGTCGGCGACATCGAGGACGAGTACGACTTCGATGACGCCGAGGGCGACATCATCGAGGTCGACGGCGTGCGCCGCATCTACCGCGTCAAGGCGGCCACTGCCATCGAAGACCTCAACGAACGCATCGGCTCGTCGTTCGCCACGGAAGACTACGACACGATCGGCGGGCTGGTCGTCAACGCGTTCGGGCGCGTGCCCCGCCGCAACGACCGCATCGAACTGGGCGACTGCGAGTTCCTGGTGCTGCGCGCCGACCGCCGCCGGCTGCACCTGGTGCAGGTGATCCGCACGCCGGTCGTAGAAGGACAGTGAACCCGCGGCTCAAGCGGCAGGCCGCGGTGACGGGTGCGTGCTTCTTCGCAGGCGCGCTGGCCACGCTGGCCTTCGCGCCCTTCCACCTGCACTGGTTCGCGCCGTTTCCGCTCGTCGCCGTGCTCTTTCTCTCGGCGAATGCACCCGGCAGCCGGGCAGCAGCCGCGTGCGGCTTCGCATTCGGGCTGGGCTGTTTCCTGGGCGGGGTGTCATGGGTACATGTGAGCCTCAACGTGTACGGTGCGATGCCGGCGCCGATGGCCGCGATCGCGACGCTGGGCTTCTGCGGCTACCTCGCGCTGTTCCCCGCCCTGTGCTTCTGGCTGCTGTACCGGATCCGCACCGGGGCGGCCTGGCTCGCGGCCTTCCCGGCGCTCTGGGTGCTGACCGAATGGCTGCGCGGCTGGCTGTTGACCGGCTTCGGCTGGCAGGCGATCGGCTATTCGCAGGCAGCAGATGCCAGCCCGCTGGCCGGTTATGCACCGGTCGGTGGCGTACTTGCGGTATCGCTGGCTGTCGCATTCACCGCGGCCGCCCTCTGGTACTGCATGCCCCGGATGCCCGGACGGCCAGACGCGCCAGGCCTGCGCCGGCGCGCAGCGGCACTGCTCGCGGTCGCAGCCACCTGGGGTACCGGCGAACTGCTGTCGCGGATCGAATGGACGAAGCCCGCGGGCACGCCGATCGACGTCGCGCTGCTGCAGGGAAACATCCCGCAGGACATCAAGTGGCAGGAATCGAAGGTAGTCGAGACGCTCGATACCTACTGGCGACTGATCCGCGCGAGCGGCGATGCGCAACTGATCGTGCTGCCCGAGACCGCGCTGCCACTGTTCTCGGACCGCCTGCCGAACGAGTATCTCGCGCGCCTGCTCGACCATGCGCGCGCGCACCGCGGCGACATCCTGCTGGGCATGGTCGAACGGTCGCACGACGGACGCGAGTACTACAACAGCCTGTTCAGCATCGGCACAGCACCGGTGCAGGTGTACCGGAAACAGCACCTGGTGCCGTTCGGCGAGTTCGTGCCGCCGCTGTTCGGCTGGGTGATCCGATGGCTGCATATCCCCATGCAGGACTTCAGCAGCGGCGGCAGCGACCAGCGCCCGATGGACCTGTCCGGCCAGAAGGTCGCGATCAACATCTGCTACGAGGACGCGTTCGGGCGCGAGGTGATCCGCCAGCTGCCCGAGGCGACGATCCTGGTGAACGTGTCCAACACCGCATGGTTCGGCCGCTCGCTGGCCCAGCCGCAGCACCTGCAGATCGCGCGCATGCGCGCGCTGGAGACCGGCCGCCCGATGCTGCGCGCCACCAACACCGGGATGACCGCGGTGATCGACCCGCGCGGGCGCGTGCTGGCCGTGGCCGATCCGTTCAGCGAAGCGGTACTGCGCGCGCGGGTTCAGGGCCATGAAGGAGTGACACCGTTTGTCCGCGTCGGCGACGGCCTCGCGGTCGGACTTGCAATGCTGCTGGCGGTGGCAGCCTTCGGTCTGGCGCGCCGGGCACGCTAGGCGCTGACGTTCAACGTTCGGCGTCCACGGTATCGCCGGCTGCCCGGTCGAGCGCCGGCAGCAGGTCCTGACGGTCGTAGCTTGCCAGCAGGGCGTCGGAGCGCGACACGCGCTTGCCGCGTACCAGGTCGACCAGCACGTCGTTGAGCAGCCGCGACTGCCGGTCCTCGGACCGACGCATGAAGTCGCGCAGCGTGGACAGCCGCGCCGGATCCTCGATCGCGCGCGCCACCTGCGGGCTGTTGATCAGGATCTCGGCGGCCAGCGCAAAGCCGTCGCGCTGCAGCCTCGGCAGCAGCACCTGGCAGACCACGCCGATCAGCACGTTCTTGAGCACATGGCGGGTCTGTGCCTGCTCGTCGGGGTGGAAGAGCGAGACGATCTTGCTGATCACACCGTCGGCCGAACTCGAATGCACGGTCGCCAGCACCAGGTGGCCGGACTCGGCCGCGCGCAGCATCGTGTCGGCGGTATCGCGGTCACGCACCTCGCCCACCATGATCACGTCCGGGCCCTGGCGCAGCGCCTCGCGCAGCCCGTGCGAGAAGCTCGCGGTGTCGACCCCGACTTCGCGCTGGGTGACCACGCCGCGCGGCCTGCGCAGGACGTACTCGATCGGCTCCTCGATCGTGATGATGTGCGGCGGTGCTTCGCGCTGCTCCATGATATGACGCAGCGCGGCGAACAGCGTGGTGGTCTTGCCGGCACCAGTCGCGCCGGTGACGATCACGAGCCCCTTGCCGCTTTCCAGGAGCAGCCGGGGCAGGAACGGCGGCAGCCCGGTGTCCTTCAGGGTCAGCGGGTCGCGCGGGATCCGGCGCATCACCAGTCGCAGGCTCTGGCCGGAATTCGCCCAGTGGACGTTCACCCGCAGGCGCGTCTCGGAGGGCAGTTCGACCGCGCTGTCGATCGACCGGCAACCGGCAAGCGCAGGCTGCCAGCCGGGCAGCACGCGATCGAGGAACTGCTCGATCGCCACTCGCGGCACCGAGCCTTCGTCGCCAAGATCGCGCAGACCCCCCGGCAGCTTCAGCGCGACCGGCGCGCCCTCGACGAGATGGATCTCGCTGAACGGCAGTTCATCGTGCGCCAGGTCGGCGATCAGTTCGAACAGGTCCTTGGCCATCGGGCGATTCCTGTGCGGGCGGATGGGATTGGGCAGTGGGTGAAGCAATCAACAACGACGGCGAAGCTGCAAGCAGGCGCCGCGGACGGCCGAATACCGGCCCGGACAGGTGCAGAGCACCAGCGGCCATGGCCGCGGACACCATCGTGCGATCCGCCAGGCCTGGTACCAGTACCGAGAGACCGCTGGCGCGTGCGCGCGCCAGCAGGTCGGCCAGGCGGTCTCCGGCGAAGGATCGCTCACCGAGCTCGCGCACCAGCGAACGATGCAGCCGCAAGCCGCCGATGCCAGCCTGCGCCAGCGGTTGCACAGGCAGCAGCCCGCGGTAGTCGTCGATACCGACCACGGCTCCGAGTGCAGCCACCTCCGTGGCCGCATCGATCACCAGATAGGCATCCCGGTGCACTGCAGCCTCGGGCAGCAGCAGGCAGGGCACGCCGCCGCCGGCCTCACACAGCGCGGCAACCACGCCGGCGAGCGAATCGAGCCGGCGCAACTGGGCCGGTGCGATGCGAAGCTGCAGCATCTGGGGTACATCCTGCCGGGCGGGCAGTCCCGCGTTGCGGATTGCTGCAGCCAGCCATATGTTGAGCGCATCGGCTGCGACGTCGTCGTCGACGATGTCCGGGAGGTAATCGAGCAGCTCGGCGACCGCGAACAGCGAGCGGAACTCGGCGCGCAGGTGCAGGCCGGCGACCACGCCGGTCGGCGCATCGACGATCGGCTCACCCACCAGCCGGGCACGCCCGGAGGCCACCAGTTCGACCAGCGTCCCGGTCAGGGCATCGCGCCGCTCGTCGATGTCGCGCTCGCGCGCGACACTGCTCACCGGGATGGGCGGACGCCGCGGACGCGGATCTGCCGGGTCGTACACGGCGTCCAGTGCGTCCAGCAGATGCCCGAGTACTGTCCCGTCGGCCGGCATCACGCACCAACCGGCCGCGGGCCCGACCACGAGCCGGCAACGGCTGCCAACCAGCGGGCTTGCGGTCATGGCAGTCAGCCAGTGCTCACACAGCGTCTCGCAGCCTGTGCCATCGCGGACCCAGACGGTGAGTTCGCGCGTGCCGGTGCGCGCTGCAACGGCCTCGACGCCGAGCTGCGCAGCGCTGGCAGCGAGGCGGGCGAGCGCAACGCCCAGCCAGGGATCGACGTCAGCCACGGCCACGATACGAGGCAGTGGCACCGGATGAAGGGCGAATCGGATCAGTCCCGCCGGCCGCATGGCGGAGGGCGCCACGGTAGCTGCATAAAGCGCACTACCCAGACGCCAGAGGTCCGCCGCCTCGACGCTGGCGGTGGCAATGGGCAGGGGTGCCAGCAGCGTCGACGCCGGACGCGCGGCCAGCCGATCGCGCGATAGCTCGCGGTGGAACTCCGCCGCGATGCGTACCGGGCCGGATGGCGGATACGCACGGCGCAGCAGCAGTTCGACTGCAGGTACGTCATCCACAGGCCGGGCCATGCCGCCCTCCGGCACGGCCCAGTGCAGCCGGCATCGCAGCTGCCGTCCCGGGTCGATGCTGCCGGACGTGCCAGCCTCGGCAATGAATCGATCGAGTTCCGCAGGTTCGCGCAAGGCGTCGGCCAGCCGCAGGCCGACCCTGACCCCTTCGTGCAGCCGGTCCGCCCTTCCACCGAGCGACACGATCCGGCCCGCCGTATCGAGGCCGGCCCACCCCAGCAGCGGATCGTGCGGCGCCCCGCCCGCAGTGTCTTCGTTCACGTCAGTTCAATCAACATGGTCTCTATTCTCTCCAGCCACCGCGGTTCGGGCAACGTGGGAAACGACCGGGGGACTCGCGTCCCCCGGCCTTGCTGCACGGACGTGCAACCGATGCAAGCGCTGCGACGGCCGTCATTGCTTCATCGAGCGTTTCCTGCCGGACTCACCGCTCGCGCGGATCCCCAGAGCCTGGCGGACGGCTGCCCGGGCATTCGCGCTCAACCAGCCAGGCCAGCAGCCTGACAATCCAGAAGCACACGATGCCGGCCAGCGCGCGCAACGCCGCAATGCAGCGCCGGCGCCGCGCACTGTCCACCTTCCACAGCCACCACCAGACCCATAGCTGCCGCAACCACCAGCGATCGTGCGGACAAGCATCGTCCCGCCGGCGCCGGTGCGAGTCGTCGAGGCCGCCCATCAGGCCACCTCGTCGCCATCGTCCGCCACAACGGCAGGCTTCAGCCTGACCGCCTCCCGCCGGCGCCGCACACGGCGCATGCGCGCCACCTGCTCGCGGGCATCGACTTCTTCGTTGAGCAGGTGGAACAGCGCCCGACTCAGCTCGCAGTCGATACCGGCCTGCAGCAACGCGATCGCCACCGCATCCTTACGGTCGATCAGCTCCGCGTCACTCGCCTGCCCCAGCCACCGCAGATACGACTCCATGAACCACTGATCCATGCGCCCTCCAGACGAACCGGGGACGCACGGATCCCCCGCCGGGGACGTGAACGTCCCCGAGGGGTGAACACCGCGCGACCGGATCGGCACCGGACAGCAGCCGGCATCGACGAGACAACGCGGTTTTCGCGCGGAATGCGCGAGGCACCAGGGGCAATCCCCGGTGGCGAGCGAGGCCAATCCCCGCATACGCAGCGCTCAGGTTAGGCGCTGCGGGGCTGGCAGTCTCAGGCGGGAAACGGCCGATGGCGAGCGATAGTCGGAACCCGCGCTGGCGACAATGGCGGTCGGCACACCGCCAGCCGCGCCCGGCTCAGAAATGCTTGCGCAGGTCCATCCCGGTGTACAGCGACGCGACCTGTTCGGCATAACCGTTGAACATCAGCGTCTCGCGCTTGAGGAACTCGCCGATGCGCCGCTCGCGCGCCTGGCTCCAGCGCGGGTGGTCGACCTTGGGATTCACGTTCGAGTAGAAGCCGTACTCGTTCGGTGCAGAGCGCATCCAGGCAGTGGTCGGCATCTTCTCCACGAAGCGGATACGCACGATCGACTTGCCGCTCTTGAAGCCGTACTTCCACGGTACCACCAGCCGCACCGGCGCGCCGTTCGGGTTGGGCAGCAGTTCGCCGTACAGCCCGAGCCCGAGCAGCGTCAGCGGGTGCATCGCCTCGTCGATGCGCAGGCCTTCGACATAGGGCCACTGCAGCACCGGATCCTTCTGTCCGGGCATCTGTTTCGGATCGTGCAGCGTATGGAACTCGACGAACTTCGCGTTCGCGGTCGGCTCGACCTGCCTGATCAGCTCCGACAGGGAGTAGCCGGCCCAAGGCACGATCATCGACCATGCCTCGACGCAGCGCAGCCGGTAGATACGTTCCTCGACCGGGGCAAGCTTCAGCAGGTCGTCGATGCCGAAGGTGCGGGGCTTGCGTACTTCGCCGTCCACCTCGACCGTCCACGGCCGGGTACGGAAATTCTTCGAGTTGCGCAGAGGATCGGACTTGTCGGTGCCGAACTCGTAGAAGTTCGTGTAGGAGGTGATCTGCTCGTAGGTGTTGAGCGGATCCTTCACCGTGTAGGCAGCCGGCGCCGGACGCAACCCGGCGATCTTCTCGCGCGCCTGCGCATGGGCTTCGCCCGGCAGCGTACCGCTGCCAGCCAGCGCCAGCGCACCGGCGGCGCCGAACAGGAACTGGCGGCGGTCCTCGTACACCGATCGGGGGGTGATCTCTGACGGGCGAATATCGTCGGGGCGCTTGATCAGCATGGGAGTCTCCGGGGGACGCTCTGCGAGAGGGACACCCCATTCTACGGGATGGTTACCCGCGCACGAGCGTTCCCGCACGGCAGCGCCTGGAGGCCGTCCGCGGTCAGGGACGAGCGAGGGTCCAGGCCTTGTCGAAGGCGTCGCCGGTGCGGTCGCCGGGCTTCTTGTCCTTGATCCAGGCGTACAGCGGCCTGCCCTTGTAGGCCCACTGCAGGCTGCCGTCGTCGCGCGTGATGATCGTGTAGTCGCCGGCTGCGCGATTCGATGCGGTCGCGACCAGCGGCAGCCAGTTCCGGGCGCAAACGGCCACGCACACGCTCTTGCCGTCGGCGTCCTTGTCGTAGGTGTACAGACTCATGCCGCGCGAATCGACCAGCGCGTCATTGCTCACCCTGGCGGGCGCGGCGCTGCCGGGCGTGGCGCAACCAGTCAGGGTAGCGACAAGCGCCGCGACGGCGACGGCGCATATCGCGGTGCGGGCGTACAGACTGGGCGCGGTGGCGGTTCCGTTCATCGCTTGCGGCTCCGGGAGGTATGGGTCAGACCAGGAACAGCGTCGCCAGTCCGAGAAAGATGAAGAAACCACCGCTGTCGGTCAGCGCCGTGATCAGCACCGACGAGCCCACCGCCGGGTCGCGCTGGAGCCAGCGCCGGCCGAGCGGGATCAGCACGCCGGCCAGGGCGGCCAGCAGCAGGTTGAGCGTCATCGCCGCCATCATCACCAGCGACAGTTCGACGTTGCGGTAGAACACCCATGCGACCAGGCCGACGATGCTGCCCCAGACCAGGCCGTTGATCAGCGCGATCGTGATCTCCTTCACGAACAGCTTGCGCGCACCGTCGCGGCTTATCTGCCCGAGCGCGAGCGCGCGCACGATCATCGTGATGGTCTGGTTTCCTGCATTGCCACCGATGCCAGCCACGATCGGCATCAGTGCAGCGAGCGCGACCAGCTTCTCGATCGATCCCTCGAAGGCGCCGATCACGCGCGAGGCAATGAATGCCGTCACCAGGTTGATCGCCAGCCAGGTCCAGCGGTTCTTCAGGCTGTCCCAGACCGGGGCGAAGATGTCCTCCTCCTCGCGCAGGCCGCTCGCCTTCAGCTTCTCGGCCTCGGACGCCTCGCGGATGTAATCGACCACCACGTCGACGGTCAGCCGGCCGAGCACTTCCCCGTGATCGTCGACCACCGGTGCGGAGATCAGATCGTAGCGTTCGAACGCAGTCGCCGCGTCTCGCGCATCGTCGTCCGGATGGAAGCTGACCACGTTACGGTCGACCAGCGTCGAGACTTCGATCTCCGGCTCATTCACCAGCAGCTTCTTCAGGGGCAGCACGCCGCGCAGCAGGCCCTTGCGATCGACCACGAACAGCTTGTCGGTGTTGCTCGGCAGCTCGTCGAGGCGGCGCAGGTAGCGCAGCACGACCTCGATCGTCACGTCCTCGCGGATGGTGACCATCTCGAAGTCCATCAGCCCGCCGATGCTGTCCTCGGGATAGGACAGCGCCTCGCGCAACTGCTCGCGCTCTTCCGCCGACAGCGACTTGAACAGGTCGGCGATGACCTCGTCCGGCAGGTCGGGGGCAAGGTCGGCGATCTCGTCGGTGTCGAGCTGCTCGGTCGCGGCCACCAGTTCGCCGCGGTCCATGTCCGCGATCAGCGTTTCCCGGACCGCGTCGGACACCTCGAGCAGGATCTCGCCGTCGCGATCGGCCTTGACCAGCTGCCAGACGCGCAGGCGCTCGTCGAGCGGCAGTGCCTCGAGGATCAGTGCGACGTCTGCCGGGTGCAGCGCATCGAGGCGCGACTGCAGCTCGGCCTCATTCTGCTTGTGCACCAGCGAATCGACCAGGGGCTGTCGATCGGTCAGGCCGCCGCTGCGCCCCTCCCCCTCGCGATGCGCCAGCGACTCGACCACGCGCTGGCGCCGCAGGAGATCCATGATCTCCTGCAGGGACTCCTGCACGCTGCGCGGTTCGTCGACATCGGGCATGGCATCGGCTCGCGGCCCAGTTCAATGGTGGCGCGATTGTATGCGCCTGAGCGCAACATGGCGCCCCGATGTTCAGGGTCTGACCCCGGGGTCTGACCCCGGGGTCAGACCCCAAGGTTCAGGGCAATGCGTTGGCCTGGCCTGTCGGACCTGTTACGGACGATGAATGGTGCTGCCGGTATCTGCGGAGAAGACGCGTTCTTCCTGCTGGCACTCGCTGCGAGCGCGAACGATTCTCCACCCATGGCCAGACGCCACCGACTCTACCTTCCTTCGACGCCTCAGCATGTCGTCAAGCGAGGCAACAACCGGGCACCGTGCTTCAGGTCCGCCGACGACCATCGTCACTTCCTGCGCTGGCTGACAGAGGCTGCGATCCGCTGCGAGTGCCTGGTCCACTCCTACGTCCTGATGACCAATCATGTCCACCTTCTGGTGACCGGAAGCGCGGCAGAGTCCATCCCGAGCATGATGCAGTCGCTCGGGACGCGCTTTGCGCGCTATGTCAACTGGCGGTATGGACGCAGCGGGACGCTATGGGAAGGGCGGTATCACGCGAGCCTGATCGATACCGAAACGTATCTTCTCAGGTGCATGCGGTACATCGAAGCGAATCCCGTACGGGCCTCGATGGTCGACTCGCCAGGCGCATATCCATGGTCGAGTTTTCGCTGCAACGCACTCGGTGTTCCGGATGAACTGATCACCCCACACGCCGTCTACCAGGGTCTTGGGGATCGTCGCGAGACGCGCCTTTCCGCCTACACGCGTCTGTTCGAACAACCGCTGTCGGCAGACGAACTCGCGTGCATTCGTGATGCCACGCAGGGCGGGCTGCCTGCCGGAAGCGACGCCTTCCGGCAGGACGTGGCGAGCCGTCTGGGAATAGAGGTCATGCCACACATCCGCACGCTCCCATTCGCTCAGGCTCCGAGGACGAAGCATGGTAATGCAAAAGACACTGGGGTCTGACCCCGGGGTCAGACCCGGGTTTTCAGGGGACGACGGCGCGCGGCATGCGGGACTGGATGATCTCGGTGTAGCGGGCGAGCCAGCGCGAGCCGCGGTTACGGTCGTAGAAGCGCGGGTTGGGGACCATCGCGGCAAGGCGGGCGGCCTGCGCGGGTGTCAGTTGGGAGGCCGAGACACCGAAGTAGTGGCGGGCGGCGGCTTCGGCGCCGAATACGCCGTTGCCCCATTCGATCACGTTCAGGTAGATCTCGAGGATGCGGCGCTTGTCCATCGTCTGCTCGAGCATCAGCGTGATGGCCGCCTCCTGCACCTTGCGCGTCCGCGTGCGGGCGTCGGACAGAAACAGGTTCTTGGCCAGTTGCTGGCTGATCGTCGAGCCGCCGCGCACCACCCGCCCCTGCTTGCGGTTCTGTTCGAGCGCCTTCTGGATCGCCTCCCAGTCGAAGCCCTCGTGATCGACGAACTTGTCGTCCTCGGCGACGATGATCGCCCGCTTGAGGTGGATCGAAATGCGGTCGTACGGCACCCACTGCTGCCGCAACCGGGCCTTCTCGTCCTTCTGCTGCAGCTGGTCGAGCCGCATGCGCATGAACGACGTCTCGACCGGGTTCTGGTACTTCCAGTAGACGACATGACCGAACAACCAGAGCTGCCAGGCCAGCAGCGCGCCCAGCGCGAGCAGCAGCAGTCGGGAGATCCAGCGGAAAAGCGTGCGCATGGACAGGAGCGGCGGGGGGCGACGCCGGGGTCAGCCGGCCAAACGGCTGCCGCGCCAGGGCTGACCCATGCTCGTGAGCAACGCCTGGGTGCCGGGGCGCACGCCTCGCCAGAGGAAAAAGGATTCGGCGGCCTGCTCGAGCAGCATGCCGATGCCGTCTGCGATGCGCGCGCCGCTGCGCGCCGCCTCGGCAAGGAACGCACTCGGCTCGGTCGAATACATCATGTCGTAGCACAGCCCGCCCGGTACCAGCCGCGCCCGCCCGGTCGACGGCGCATCAGCGCCGAGGCTCGCCGAAGTGGCATTGACGATCAGGTCGAACTCGTCTTCGATCGTATCCAGCCCCCCGCCGGACACTACCGATCCAGGCTGCCGTGCGGCCAGCGCCTCGGCGCGCGCAGCCGTCCGGTTGGCCACATGCAGCCGCCGGACCCCGGCGTCGAGCAGCGGCAGCACGACCCCGGCCGCGGCGCCGCCGGCCCCGAGCATCAGCACGCGGGCGCCCGCGAGCGGCTGGCCGAGGTTGACCTCGATGTCGCGCACCAGTCCGATCCCGTCGGTGTTGTCGCCGAACACGCTGCCGTCGGCCTCGAAGCGCAGCGTGTTCACCGCCTCGGCCGACGCGGCGCGCGCGCTGCAGGCATCGGCCAGCTGCCAGGCCTCGCGCTTGAACGGCAGCGTGACATTGGCTCCGCGGCCGCCTTCGCCTCGGAACGCGTCCACCGCGGCACGGAATGCGTCCAGCGGCGCAAGGATGCGTTCGTAGACCATGTCCTGCCCGGTCTCGCGCGCGAAGGCGGCGTGGATCGCCGGCGAGCGGCTGTGCGCAACCGGGTTTCCGAAGACGGCGTAACGGTCGGTCATCGCACGTGCCGCCTCACTGTCCCTGGAACTGCTCTGCGGTGGTGAAGCTCCAGGTGCGCGTGATCGCCAGGATGTCGGTGTCCTTCGAGATATCCGCCGGAAACGCGGCGAACGGCGCGGCCAGTTCGACGATGCGGATGGCCGCCTGGTCGAGCAGCTTGAAGCCGGAGGAGCGGTTGATCTCGATGCTGTACACCGTGCCGTCGCGGCGCACCGAGACGGTCAGCTGCAGCGTACCGTAGAGCCTCTGCCGGCGGGCTTCGTCCGGATAGTTCAGGTTGCCGACCCGCTCGATCTTCGATCGCCAGTCCTCGACATAGCGCGCGAACCGGTACTCGGCTGCGCGCGCGCCGACGAAGGCCTTGCGCGGCCGCTCCTGGTAGGCGCTGAACTCCTTCGACAGCTCCGCGCGCAGCCGTGCCATCTCGAGGCTGCGCGCCGCGAGGTCGGCCGAGCTCTGGGCAGGCACCGGCTGCGACTGCGGCAGCGGTTGCGGTCCCGGGTTCGGCTCCCGGCTGTCGATCGGCACCGCCGACTTGATCCGGGCCATCACGCGCTGGGTTTCCGCCTCGAGCTGCTCCACCCGCGCGCGCGCGGCGGCAGCGGGGTCGGGTACGTCGACACCGGTCGCGGATTGCGGCAACGGGGTCTTCAACCGACGCGACGCATCGGTATTGCCGCCACCGTCGAGGTTCGACTGCGCGCGCACATCGGCCTTGACGGGCGCCTTGACGGTGCGTGCGTTGACCAGCACCACCTCGAGCGCTGCCGGCGCAGCGGCACGATCGGTGCTGCCGGGCAGCGTGAAGCGCGCCGCGAGCAGCATCGCATGCAGGAGCACCGAGGCGATCACCGCGAGCATCAGCGTACGATTGGCCGGTGCCACGTACGAGAACGGTGGCGCGAGGAACAGCGCCGCGGGCGCCGGATAGCGGTTGGGCAACCGGATCAGCGAAGCCACGGCATCGGCTGCGAAAGCGGGCAGGTCACCATGGCAAGGATTCTAGGCGAGCCGCCCTGGGCTGTCATGCCCTGTCGACCCGGTGCCCGCAGCACCGGGGCGACCGGACGCCGGCCACTGCGCATGGTCACGCCAGCGCTTCCCCGAACGTCAGGTCGAGCAGAAGGTCATACAGATCGATGCGTTCGACGGCCAGCCGTACCCGCGTACCCGCCGGCAGCTCCGGCACAGACGGCACGCGGGCGACCACCGGCACGCCGGACAGGCGGATCAGGTTGTCGCGGATCACCTCGCCGTCGATCGAGGCCAGTGCCTGCTGCTGGATCCAGACCAGCGACCAGTAACGCTCGAGCGTACGCTGCGCCTCGGCATAGGCTTCATAGGCCAGCTCGAACGACCGCATCGCGGCCAGCATCGACTCGCTGCCAGGCGGATACGGCGCCGGCTCGCTGCGTATCCAGCTCGCGATCTGCCGCTGGTTGATCAGGTCGACCATACGACGCAGCGGCGAACTGGCCCAGGTGTAATGGGCGACACCCAGCCCCTGGTGCGGCGACGGAACGGTGGTCATGAACACCTTGCCGCCGGACTGCGCGCGGTAGATCGCAGGCACCTGCGCCCGCGCCAGTTCCCCACCCCACTGGCTGTTGGCGAAGATCATCATTTCCGCAACCAGCGTGTCGAGCGGAGCGCCGCGCGCACGCGGCCGCAGCGTGATCCGGTCGCCCTCGACGATGAACGTGTACTCGACCCGGCCACTGCCGGTCTCCGCCTGCTTGCCGCGCATGGCCTGCAGCTTCTGCGCGAAGCCCCAAAGCGTCCACAGTTCGCGCCCGCAGGCATGGTCGAGGCGCGGATCGGGCAACGCAGCGGCGGCGGCCAGCGCCTCGGCGGTGAAGCAGGGCTCCAGGTGCTCCAGGCGGAGGTTGTCCGCGATCCGCACCGATTCGACTGCAGAGCGCGTCGAGCGCACGGTGAAATCGGCATCCACGTCGACATACAGCGATACCGCAGGCACGGTGCGCCCCTCGGCCAGGGTGAACCGCTCGACCAGCGCGTCGGGCAGCATCGTGATCTTGCGCCCGGGGAAGTAGGCGGTCGACAGACGGGACAGGGCCACCTCGTCCAGCGTCGAGCCGGCCGCGATACCCAGCGATGGCGCGGCGATATGGATGCCGATGCGCCAGCCGCTGCCGAGCGGCTGCACGGAGAACGCATCGTCGATCTCGGTGGTGGTGGTGTCGTCGATCGAGAAGGCTGCCACCGCCGCAGTCTCGAGCGCCGGCAGCGGCGCGAGCAGCGTATCGAGCATGCCCGCGCCTGCACCATCCACGGCGAAGCCGGTACCGGCGCGGAAGTGCTCGAACAGAAAACGACCGTAATGGAAGTCGTGCGCCGAGGCGATCGCCCCGCAGTGCTGCATCAGGTGCGGCACGCTGGATCCGGACGCAGCGCATGCGGCCTCGACCGCCTTCCAGGCTATCGTCTGCTTCTCGGGGGCGTAGAGCAGCGTCGGCACCATCGGGCGCATCGCCTCGGGCAACTCGCCGGCCACCAGCGCCGCGGTCCACTGCGCCTGCTGCTCCGCCTCGCGCTTGCGGCGCTCGACGCCGGCCAGCGCAGCCTTCAGCGATTCGGCGGGCGCTCGCTTGTACAGGCCCTTGCCTCGCTTGTAGAAGTACATCGGGCTCGCATGCAGACGCACCAGCATGGCCGCGCGCTCGACCGGCGACGCAGACTTGCCGGTGGCCACGCCGAAGTATTCGCGAGCCGCGTCGTCGAACCCGAACTCCTCGGCGGTGATCGCCTCCCAGAGAAAATCCGGGTCGAGCGTATCGGCGAGCACCCTTGCGTCGTCGACCAGCGCCTTCGGTGCCGGCACCTCGAAGCGGAACAGCACGTTGGACGCCTTCACCTTCGAGCGCTTGCCATGCGGCGCTTCGACCTGCAGCGAGGTGGTGTTGTCGGCCAGCACGCTGCCAGCCCGCAACTCGCCTTCTTCCTCGTAAAAAACGTTCATCAGGGCCGCAGTCGGTGAAGCGCGCATGAAGGGCGCATTGCAAACTTACGGCAGCGGGCAGGCAAAGCTGCCCGGACGGACGCGCAGTGCGTCCATGCGCCGGGCGCGCAGTATACCGGAGCGGTCTGCTTCCAAACCCCGGACGACCAGGCCGCGGCCAGCCGCGTTCAGCCGGCGCGCGAACGCGGGCGCCGGGCACGCGCCATCGGATCCGGCGGCGCCAGCATGCCGGCAAAGCGCAGCACGTCGTCGATATGGTCGGTGAAGCTCGAGAAGCCATGGTCGCCGCCCTCGACGACCACCTGCCGCGCGCCGGCGTACCTGGCGACGGCCTGGCGCCAGTCGAGCACCTCGTCGCCGGTCTCGACCAGCAGCAGGTAGCGTTCGGGACGGGTGACCGGATCGACCTCGAGCGCCGCGAGTTCCTCGATGTGGGCAGGCGTCAACGTCCAGCGTTCGCCGGAATGCAGGTTGGCCTGCTCGCCGACGAACGGCGCCAGCAGTACATGCGGCTGCACCGCCGGGTTCACCAGCACTGCCTTCGCGCCATGCTTCTCCGCCAGATGGGTCGCATAGAAGCCGCCGAGCGAGCTACCGATGAAGGTCACGCCCGAGGCTTCGGCCGGCAGCAGGATGTCGATGGCCGCAATCGCCTCCTTCGGCGAGTGCGGCAGCGCGGGGCAGGCCAGCTGGTCGAGCAGGTCGAGGTCGGCCATCCGCGCCTCGACCAGGCGGGCCTTCAGCGACTGCGGTGAACTGTTGAATCCGTGCAGGTAGACGATCATTTCCGATGCCGTTGCGAGACACCCGCGGGAGGATACGCGCTCGCGCCGCGGCCCGCCTGGCATAGAATCTGCATCCGCTCTGGACACGCCAGCACGCCTTTTCAGGGAAGCCATGAGCATACCGATCCACAGGGGCGTCCACCTCGCCGCCCCGCTCGAACAGTACATGCAGGTGTGGATGCTGGGCACTGGCAGCCCTTCGCTGTCCGTGGCACGCCATGGCATCTCGACGCTGGTGAAGGCGAACGGCCGCTGGCTGCTGTTCGATACCGGTCGCGCCACGCTGCAGCGCATGTACGAGTGCGGCATCCCCGTTCCGGAGGTGACCGACATCTTCTACACGCACCTGCACTCCGATCATGTCTGCGGGTTGCCCGACCTGTGGATGACCGGCTGGTTCGTCCTGCACCGCCGCCGGCCGTT
>JADCHX010000031.1 GCA_020248265.1 Rhodocyclaceae bacterium | reverse complement strand
TCACGAACTGGTCAATGAGTTCCTTCGGAATGGACGGCATCCGCGCCGCTCGGGCCTGGGCCGCAATCGTCGTTTTCCTGCTTGGCATACATGCTCCTCATCGTCATGATATGCCTCGCACACAAAATTCCGGACACCCTCTTTTCTCATGCTGAACACGTGGCGCACAGCACCTCTCTGGGTATAGCCGATCACGACCATGCGGCCCATCAGCATCCCGAAACAGAGGATCCGGAGTTCACCGTCATCCCTCCTGATGTCTTCCACCTCGGCAGTACGGCCGCTGAACACCAGCCAGGCGTCCTCGAAGTCCAGCCCTCTGTGGGCCAGTGTCCAGTCGCGCTTGGCTGGATCGTAAGACAGGGCATCAGAATTATTGTATATACGCAAAACAGGTCCTGCAATCGTCGTATCACTTGCCTGCCGCCCGCCCTCCGTGCAGGAGGTTGATCCGTCGATCGTGCAACGTCCGACGCCAGTCAACCCGGTCCGACAGGGCATTCTGGCGGCACAAACATCGTCATCGATCGACGCGCGGCCCGCGGAAAACGTCTGCGCCTTGCCGATGCTTGCCGAAGCTGCCAACATCGATTCCACCCCGGCTCACCGCAGCACGGATTTTCGAAACCTTCTCAACCCCCAGTCGGAGATCCATCGGGATGGATGAGCCGCCACCTGTGAACCCGATGGCCCGTATGGCAGGCCCTGTCGCGCTGGTTGCGATATCCATGGTCTTCGCCTCAGGGCTCGCCACAGGCGCTGCCCTCGACGACTACCCCACCCGCCCCATCCGCATCTTGGTCGGCTTCTCCCCCGGCGGTGGCACCGACACCTACGCCCGTATCCTCGCCCCGCGCCTGGCCGCCCGCGTCGGCCAGCAGGTGATCATCGACAACCGCGCCGGCGCAGGCGGCAACATCGCTGCGCAGGCGGTGGCCAAGGCGCTACCCGACGGCTACACGCTGCTGTTCATCTCGCCATCGCACGTGATCAACCCGTCGCTGCAGAAGTCGCTGCCGTTCGACCCCATCGCCGACTTCGAGCCGATCTCGACGGTCGCGGCCGGCACGGTCGTGCTCGTCGTGCACCCGGCGCTGCCGGTGAAGCACGTGAAGGACCTGATCGCGCTCGCGCGCAGCCAGCCGGGTGCGATCAATTTCGCTTCCGGCGGCACCGGTTCTTCGAGCCAGATGAACGTGGAGCAGTTCCGCAGCCTGGCCAAGATCGAGCTCGGGCATGTGCCATACAAGGGCACTGCCTCGGCCATCCCCGACCTGCTGGCGGGCGAGGTCCACATGGCGATCGACACCGTCGCTGCGCTGCTGCCGCACATCAAGTCCGGCCGGCTGCGCGCGCTGGGGGTCGGCGACCGCGTACGCTCGACCCTGCTGCCCGGCGTACCGACCATCGAGGAAGCGGGCGTGCCCGGCTACGAGATGTACGGTGGCACCGGCGTGCTCGCCCCGGCCAAGACGCCGCGCGAGATCCTTGAGCGCCTGAGCCGCGAGATCAACGCCGTGCTGAAGGAACCCGAGGTGGTGCAGCGCTTCACCGAACTGGCGGTGCGCCCGACCGGCAACACGCCAGAGGCCTTCCGCGCCCAGATGAAGACCGACATGGCCCGCTACGCGAAGATCATCGCGAACGCGGGCATCCAGCCGCAGTAGGAGGACCCCGATGCCGATGACCGCACAGGCCGCGCTCGAACGCGCGCAACGCATCCACGCCGAACACGTGGTGATCGATTCGATGGCGCCGCATTTCATCACCGAATGGGTGATGACCCCGCCGATGGTCGAGCTCGCGCGCGCACTGCAGGCGAAGGGGAAGAAGCGCTCCGAGATCCGCGGCGTCATGGCCGACTATCTGCTCGAGCACTGCGCCACCGACCCGGCCACGCGCGAGGCCTACCTGTCGTACTGGCGCCGGTCGGGGGTGACCGCAGGCAACATCACCCTGTTCGGTGGCGGCCGTCCGGGCACTGCCTGGGAGGCGCTGGTCGACAACCTTGGCCGCGCCGGGCGGATGATCGATGCGCTCGATGGCGCCGTGGTACGCGCCGACGGCGCTGCCGACATCGAGCGCGCGCACCGCGATAAACGCCACGCAGTGATCTACAACATCCAGAACGCCGAGCCGGTCGGTGACCAGCTCGACCGCGTCGACACGCTGTACGGCCTGGGCATGCGCAGCATGCAGCTCACGTACAACCTGCGTACCCGCTTCGGCGACGGCTGCCTCGAGAAGAACGACGGCGGCATCAGCCGCTTCGGCGAGGCGCTGGTCGACAAGCTCAACCGGTCGCGGATGATGGTCGACGTGTCGCATGCCAGCCCGCGCACCGCAGCCGATGCAGTCGCCGCCTCGACGATGCCGGTGGTCGCCAGCCACACCGCGGCGCGCGCCATCAGCGGCCATGCCCGTGGGCTGCCAGACGACGTGCTGCGCGCAATCGCCGCGCGCGGCGGCTACATCGGCCTGGTGATCCTGCCTACCTTCCTGATGCCTGCCGGCGGCGACGGCCGGGCCTTGAAGCGGGGCAAGCCTGCGGGCTGGGGCACGCTCGACACCGTGATCGAACATGTACAGCACATCATCGACGTGGTCGGCGAAGACCATGTCGGCATCGGCACCGACTGGGGCAAGCCGTACTACACGGCGATCGAATGGGCGCCAGCGATGACGAACGAGGCGGCGTCCGGCTTCGACTGGATCGGCTGGCGCCCGCAGGACAACTTCGATCCGAACGTGCAGATGGTCGACATGGAGACCTGGGACAAGTGGCACAACCTGACCGCAGCGATGCTCGAACGGGGCATGCCGGAGTCGACGGTGGTGAAGGTGGTTGGCGGGAATTTCCTGCGGGTGTTCGGGGAGGTGTGCGGGTAGGGCCTGCAAGCAGCTGGGCATCGTTCACAAGTTCACCCGAGCCTACCGCCCTCAGACCAACGGCAAGGCCGAGCGCTTCATCCAGTCCGCCCTGCGCGAGTGGGCGTATGGATGGGTTCTACCAGAACTCGAGCCAGCCCACTGCCACGCTCGCCAGCTGGCAGCACCACTACAACTGGCATCGCCCCCATGCAGGAATCGGGGGCGTTGCTCCGATGTCCAGACTCAAGCCGTCAGGAAGGAATAACCTCTTGACGCTTCACAGCTAGCCCAGACCATCCCAGTGCCCGAACGATTCCCGCGTCGCCCATTCGGTGGTGACGTTCGAGCGAACGGGCGGAAACGCGCGACGCGGTTGTGGCGCGACTTCCGGTTAGTTCGGTACGCCGGCATATCCGAACCGCTTTTTCTGAAGACTGTACGATTTCAAGCCACTTCCGCGAATGTCACTCTCATGACGGTTCAGTGGCAGCTTGTGCTTGCGCGGCGCGACCACGCATCCCTTTCGATCCAGGCTCATCTGATGAGCCTCTTGACTACTACGCTGCCGTCTAATTTCGAATCTTCACCGCCTTAAACGTTCGCGCACATTTGGGTTGTCATATTCGGGAACCTACCGCTTGATCTGCATCCTTTGGCTATAAGCTCCAGCGTCAGTTCATCCGGCGGGCAGCGAATTCCTTACCGCGCCAGCTCTTCTTTATAGTACCCAACCTACCCCAATCCTGAGGCGCAATTGCCAGAACAAACTCCCAGTTGGAGCCCATGGGGAAAGCTAAGGTACGCTGATCAAGGAAAAGTGCGAATACACCCGTTGCTCGATCACATGACTGATGTGGCATGTGTATTGGAAGCGATGCTCAGCACTGTGGGCTTGCGCCGAGCTGCTGAACGCGCAGCAGAGCGGCCCTTGAGCCGTACCGATATCGCGCGCCTATGTGTGTTGGCATTTCTTCACGATATCGGGAAAGCAAACGCGGGCTTCCAAGGGCGGTACTGGCGGACAACCGCAGAGCGCCCGGTCGGGTGGCACGCGCAGAATTGCGGCCACGGGCCTCAGGGTTGGGGCGTGCTCATTGGCACCTTTGCAACCGCTGATCGGATCAAGGCATGCTTGCCCGTCGCCGAAATCGCTTCTTGGGGCGACGGGTGCGAAACCTTGCTGCACGCCAGTATCAGCCACCACGGTCGCCCGGTAGCAGACGACTGCACCGAGAGCATCTGGGAGCGTGTTGTAGTTGGTGGACGCGTTCTCTACGACCCCGCAGACGCCATCGCAGCTATGGGGCTATCGATCCGTTCCCAGTTCCCCTTGGCGTTCGAGCCGGAGACCTCGCAGCTTCCTACGACGCCGGCGTTTACGCATCACTTCGCTGGCCTGGTGCAGTTGGCCGACTGGTTAGGCTCGGATACTCGCGAGGGATTCTTCCCCTACAGCTTGCCCGGCGAGGACCGCAGCCACACCGCCAAGCAACGAGCCAGACGAGCGGTTAGCACCATCGGTCTTGACGTCGGCGATCCAGATGAGCGCAGACGCGTGACGCATTTCGACTTTGGCCTTGCGTTTCACGTGGCGAAGCCGCGCCCGATGCAGACAGCGCTAGCCACAGCGGGCTTGGGGCCCGTACTCATTCTGGAAGCTGAAACAGGCAGCGGAAAGACCGAGGCGGCGCTTTGGCGTTTCCTGCACCTGTGGCGCGCCGGTCACGTCGACGCGCTTTACTTTGCCTTACCGACTCGCGTCGCGGCCACTCAATTGCACGAGCGCGTGCGAAAGTTCGTTGACCGAGTATGGTCTTCCGACGCGCCGGTGGTCGTGCGTGCATTGCCCGGCTACACCGCAGCAGACGGCCAGGGCTACGAGGCCTTGCCAGGTTTCGAGGTGCTGTGGCACGACACTCCTGCCGACGACGAAGCAGAGCGGCGCTGGGCGGCCGAGTCGCCCAAGCGTTACCTTGCGGCGACCATCGCAGTGGGCACGGTGGACCAGGCACTGCTTGGTACGCTACAGATAAAGCATTCGAATCTGCGTCAAGCAGCGCTGTCCCGCAGCCTGCTCGTGATGGACGAGGTGCACGCGTCCGATGCATACATGACGCGCCTTTCCGAGCATTTGCTCCGGGCGCATGTTTCCTGCGGCGGTCACGCCCTCCTCCTGTCAGCCACGTTGGGCGCAGTAGCTCGCACGCGATATCTCTCAATTGGTGCGCAGAAAGCGGCACCCATGCCTTCACTTGCCGAAGCGCGGGCAATGCCTTACCCAGCTATTGGCAGCTGCGACAAAGCGGGCCCCTATCTGGAGTCAGTCGTCGGCAACCCCAGAGGTAAGACTGTGCACTGGGAGACACTGGACCTTATCGACGATGTAGAGCGCATCGCGGCTTTAGCCCTGAATGCGGCGGCTGAAGGAGCACGCGTCCTCGTAGTCCGCAACACCGTCGCCGCGGCCATTGCCACACTTCGCGCCGTCGAAGCCTTGCCTGCGGCACGGGCACTGGACTGCCTCTTTCGAGTGGCTGGCGTCAGCACGCTGCACCACAGCCGGTTCAGCCGACAGGACCGGCCACTGCTGGATGCCGAAGTACAGACCCAGCTAGGCAGACACCGGACGCAATCCGGCGGCCGAGTAGTGATCGGAACCCAGACGTTGGAACAAAGCCTGGACATTGACGCCGACCTTCTGATCACCGACCTATGTCCCATGGACGTTCTACTGCAGCGCCTCGGCCGGCTGCACCGGCATGAGAGGCCCAGCGCCGAAGCACCGGACGACCATCGGCCTGAAGGCTTTGGACTGGCACGCGCTTTGGTGCTGACCCCATTAGGCAACAACTTGGGGGCGTTGCTCAATCGCCAGCGTCATGGATTGGGTCCGATACGTATCAAGGGCCAGCCGTTGGCCGGCGTATATGTGGACCTGCGTGTGCTGGAAGCTACTCGTCGCCTTATCGCTGGAGCGCCAACGCGGAGCATCCCCGCCGACAACCGTATGTTGGTTGAGTTGACCACGCACCCTGCGGCTCTGGATGCCGTCGCCCGCGAAATGGGGCCGGATTGGGTCACCTTCGGGCATGAGGTAGACGGTGGACTGGCCGCGAACAAGACAATAGCTACGATGCACGCCTTGCCTTTCGATCAGCCCTTTGGCGAATCATTGTTCCCACAAAACGAGCATATGATCGGAAGCCGTCTCGGCGCAGCCGACCGCCTAGTGACGTTTGAAGACTTGGCACCAGTCGGGCCCTTCGGCCTCCCTGTTGTGCAGATCGCGTTACGTCATCACATGGTGCCGCGCGCGTTGGCAGCAGATACCCGGCCCGAGGCTGTGCGGCCCCTGCCCTGCGAAGGTGGATTTACGTTTCGGTTGGGCGAGGCTGAATACCGCTACTCTCGATGGGGCGTCGAGCGCCTTTCGTCCGACTGAAGGAGATGAGCTGCAATCATGCCAAATGATGTCGAATCGGACGGATGCCACTGGTGCCTGCTGGACAAGCCCGTTATCCGCTGGCGCGAAAGCGTCACGGGTCGCCTGACGCGTGGCAGCCTTCCTGAGCTTATGGCAGAGATGGCCAATGACCGCGTGCGGGACTTCCCCGGGCTTCGTGCACACCAGCGACATCCCTGGCACGCCTTCCTGGTGCAACTCGCCGCGATCGCACTGCATCGAGACGGAGCCACGCAACCCTTTCTAGATGCCACTGCATGGCGGCGTGCGTTGCTTGCGCTGACGCCTGATGCCCCGGACGGAGCAGCGTGGTGCCTGGTGTCGCCGGCGGATCGATCGGCCCTGCTTCAGGCGCCGGTGCCCCACGAGCGTCCAATGGACTGGAAGAACCAGTTACGTGCAGCCGATGAACTGGACATGCTGGTGACATCGAAGAATCACGACTTGAAGGGAGCGCGTGCACGGCATGCGGAACCCGACGATTGGTTGTTCGCGTTAGTCAGCTTGCAGACACAAGAAGGCTTCCTTGGCGCAGGCAACTACGGCATCTCTCGCATGAACGGGGGCTTCGCCAGTCGCCCGGGCGTTGGCGTCGCCGCCTTTGGGCTGTGGGGCAGACGCTGGCTGGACGATACTGAACGTTTGTTGTCGCAACGCGACCGAGTTGTATCCACCCAAGGCTTCGCACCCGAAGGAGGAACGGCACTGCTGTGGACAGTCGCGTGGGACGGGACTGCCTCATTGGCACTTTCAACGCTGGACCCACACTACATTGAAATCTGCAGACGCGTGCGCCTGATGATTAGCGAGGGAACGATCACGGCAGCCGTCATCGGCAGCAAAGTGGTACGAGTTGCAGCCAAGGATCGCAACGGGATCACCGGCGATGCTTGGACGCCCGTTGAGACTGCTGAAGCCAAGGCCCTGACCGTTTCCGGCACCGGCTTCGAGTACAAGCTCATGAGTGACCTCCTTATCGGAGAGCGCTTCACGCAAGGCGCGGCGTGGCGGATGGATTCCTGGCCGCCGGAGGTAGCGCTCGAGGTCATCGCCCAAGCGACGGTTCGCGGGCAAGGAAAAACGGAGGGCTACCACGAGCGTCGTGTCCCCGTCTCGCCCAAGATGCGTCGCTTGCTCGGCGGACCGCAGCGTGCAGCCGTTGCCGAGATCGCGAAGCAACGTATCGCGGCCATCGCAGCACTGCGAAAGCTACTGTGGAGCGCACTCGCGTTGCTTTTCGCGAACGGTGACGGAGACGACCGAAACGACACGATCAGCGATCGCGCCGGTCGCTTCGCGCGGCCCTTCGAACAGCAGGAAGACAGCCGATTCTTCGATGATTTGGCACAGGAAGCCGAAGCCGGGGACGGAGAGCGGGCTGCGATGCGCATGGCCTGGATGATTGGGCTGGTCGCGCGCGCTGATGCGGTCTTGAATGGGGCATTCAACGCCGGGCCGCGCAGCGCGATGCAACGCTACAAGGCACAGTCGGCAGCGTTGTCCCGTTTCCACGGCGGATTGCGTGGCGCCAAGCCGGTACTACCGGACCTGGCCCATCACTATGCACAACAACGTACCTCCGAGGGCACCGGAACAAAAGGAGAACCCCGTGGTTGAAGAATTATCCGACTCAGATACTGGGTTGGCGGCACAGACGAAGCGTACGAGTCCGCTCGCCGCTTTGGCAGCCTATGTGCAAAAGGCGGGTCTCGGCGAGCGTGCTGCGCTTGCACGGTTGGTACCCAATGCACTTCGTCCGCACGAGGTGGCTGCCCTGACACGCGCCCTCCTTTATTCCGGCATGAAGCCCGAGACGTGGCGAGCTGATACATGGCCTCGCTGGGCCTTGGTCGCCCAAGGGATAGCCCTTGCAGGGCACGATGGTGGAGGCCGCTTGGGCGTCCAGTTCGCGGATGCCGGGGTTGCCGAGTCCAGGGTCACCAAGCTACTGACATCTCGTGGCGAAGCCTTTCGCCAGTTACTGCCTCGCGTGTTGCGTCTCCTGGCGAGCAAGTCAGTGCGGCCGAACTGGTTCGAGCTCGGCGAACTTGTGCTTAAGGAAGACAGCGCGCTCGATGAAGACCTGGAGCGCGCCGAGCAGCTCAGGCTGCGGATCGCCAGCGCCTATTTTGCAGCGCAGTCCAGGAAGGACTGAATTTCCTCATGCACTTCAAAGGTAGATCGCAATGATGATTCCCCGCTTCATACAGATCCATACGTTGCACAACTACCCGGCTGCGCTGCTGAACCGGGATGACGCTGGCTTGGCGAAGCGGCTGCCATACGGCGACAAGGTGCGAACGCGCATCTCCTCGCAATGCCTGAAGCGCCACTGGCGTGTCGCCAAGGATGCATGCTCCCTTGAGCGACTGGAGGTGCCCATGGCCGTTCGCTCGCGTGAAACGCTGCGGCTCATACGGGACCGGCTGGTCGCGGCCGGCGTTTCCGAACCTCTCGCACAAACTGCTGTTGAGGGCTTGCGTGCGGCGGGATTGGTGGACAAGGCGAAGGACCTCAAGGGCAACGACGCCCTCGAGACAGGTCAAGCCGTCCTGCTCGGCTACGCAGAGGTCGACTATCTGGTCCAACGCTGTGCAACGCTCGCTGGTGAACATACCGAAGAGAAAGACTTAAAGGCAGCTATCGCCGGCTTCCTGAAGAACGAGAAGAAGAACATTGAGGCGCTCCGCCTGGGTAGCGGTTTGGAGTCCGCCCTATTCGGTCGCATGGTAACGTCCGACGTCCTCGCCAACCGTGATGCGGCGGTGTATGTGGCACATGCCTTTACGGTGCATGAAGCACAGGTCGAGAACGACTACTTCACGGTTGTTGACGATCTGCTGCGAGATGCAGGTCAACTCGGCTCCGCGGGCATTTTTGACACCGAACTCGCGAGCGGTTTGTATTACGGCTATCTCGTGGTCGATGTGCCACAGCTGATCGCCAACCTGGAAGGAGTATCCATCCACGACTGGGCCGCAGTGCGCCCCGATCAGCGCGAATTGGCTGGCCGCGTGGTGAAGAGCCTGTTGCATTTGGTAGCGACCGTCAGCCCTGGTGCAAAACGAGGCTCCACCGCGCCTTTCGAATGGGCCAAGTTCATGCTCGTCGAAGCGGGTGACTGGCAACCACGCAGCTTGGCAGGCGCTTTCCACAACGCGTTACCACTGGCACAGCCGGCGCTGCGCCAGGCTGCAGTGCAGCGCATAGCCCACGAACTGGGCGGCTTGGACGCAGCCTACGGCGCGCCGCTGGCACGACGTTTCCTTTCGGTTGACGAAGTGGCCATTCCCGGCGCACAGCGTTTGCCGCTGGCCGCGCTCAGCGATTGGGCCCAGGCGGCTGTCATGCAGGCAAGCGTGGAGGCATGAAGTGACGCGCCATCTCGTGTTGCGGTTGGCAGCACCGTTGATCGCCTTTGGTGGCGAGGCAATCGACAACCGCGGTGTGATCCGTGATTTCCCCGCCCTTTCGATGCTGACGGGTTTGATCGCTAACGCGCTGGGTTGGGATCGTGCGAATCACGAATTGCACAACCGATTGCAGGAGCGCTTACGCATGGGTACCGCGCTCGAGCCAGGATCGCGCCGGCTGCAGGATTTCCAGACCGCGGAGCTAGGTGCATCAGACAGTGGCTGGACTACGTGGGGCCAGCCGGAAGAGCGGCGTGGAGGCGCTGGGTCGTATGCTAGCCCTCATTTGCGCTACCGGGACTACCAAGCCGATTTTCGAGGCTGGGTGGTGCTTGCCCTGCAACCGGCGGACGAGGCCCCGACGCTGAGCGCAATTGCCGATGCGCTTGACCGACCAGTGCGCCCGTTGTTCATCGGACGAAAAGCCTGCGTGCCGAGCGAACGTCTGGTTGCCGGCTGGCAGGATAGCGACAACGTGCTGGGCGCCCTGCGGGCGCTCGTGAATGAGCACGTATCTCCGGGTGCAGAAGGTTGGCGGGTCCAGTGGCCTGAGGGTGAAGGTGCTATGGAGCCCAACCGCCGGATGGATATCTGTGACGAGCGCAATTGGACTAGTGGGCTGCACGGTGGCTGGCGTCCGGTCTATGAGGCGATCGTCGGTGCGCAGGAAATCGCGCCATGAGCAATGGCTTGCATTTGTTGCATACACGCCCGGACACCCGGCTGCTCGCGACGTGGATGGCGCAGCACCATGCCCGCCATGAGCGCCAGACGGCGGACCTCGGCGACGTTCTTCATGGGCTTCTTCGCGCAGTTTTCGGCAGTGCTCCCCCCCAGCCCTTCCGCTACCTGGAGGAGGGACGGGGCCTCCTTGCCTACACTTCGCTTGACGCCCATGCGCTGGCCGCTAAGGTCGAGCGGGCGGACTTGTTGGCGGCTCGAACGTTGGGGCTTGTCGCCACCAGCGAGCGCGAAGGTTTCCGCGTACGGCCGTTCCCGACAGAATGGCCAAAGGGCAAGATTCTGGGCTTTGAGGTCCGAGTCCGGCCCACGGTGCGCGCGGCCAAAGGCGAGCAGGATGCTTTTCTACACGCCGCGGCCCAGGCGCCTGATGCACCGCTGAATCGCGAAGCGGTCTACGCGCAGTGGCTGCGAGAGCACTTGGCGCCTCGCGCAGGCTCAGGAGTGGAGCCCTGGCAAGGCGCGGTGGATCTGCTGGATGTTCATCTGTCTGCATTCAAGCTAGGAAGCATCGTGCGGCGTGCCCAGGCTTCGGAGGGGATCCGTCGCAAGGCACAAGCTATAGAAGGCCCGGATGCAGTGCTCAATGGGCGATTGCAGGTTCTGGACCCCACGGCCTTTGGGCACCTGCTGGCCCGGGGCGTGGGTCGACACCGCGCCTTCGGCTTCGGCATGCTGTTGTTGAGCACAGCAGACTGACGAGCTGCTGGCATGTTAAAGGGACGCCTCGGTCTGGCGACTGCGCGCATGCCGCACACGGATCGCCACGGCCTGCTATGGCTTTCTCGGGGCGAGCTTTGCGTAAGCAATGGCTGTTTGAATTTCCTGCGCGGGCGCGAAAGTCTGAATCCGAGCATGGACCAGATTCCGCACCAGTCGGTGTCGATGGTTCTGCTCGGTCCTGGCAGCAGCGTTACACAGGACGCGCTGCGCCTGCTCGCGCGCCACGGCACGCTGCTGGCAGCAGTGGGCGAGGACGGCGTACGCACCTATACAGCGCCGCCGCTACTCCCAGATCGCTCAGATGTCGCGCGACGCCAAGCCGAGCTATGGGGTAATCCGCGAAGGCGCATAAGCGTCGCGCGTCACATGTATGCGCTGCGGCTAGGTGAGGTACTTCCTCACCGGGAATTGGATACGCTGCGCGGTATAGAGGGCGCACGTGTTAAGGACGTGTACAAGCACATGGCAGAGAAGCACGGTGTTCGATGGCAGGGGCGCAACTACGACCGGGCCGATCCGAACGCTGCCGACCTTCCCAACCAAGCCATCAACCACGCGGCTACTGCGGTGCAGGCAGCTGCAGCAATTGCGGTGCAATCACTTGCTGCCCTCCCGCCTCTAGGCTTCATTCACGAGCATTCAGGGCAGTCTTTCGTGCTCGACATTGCGGATCTGTTTCGTGAGACGGTGACCTTGCAGGTCGCTTTCACGGCGGCAAAGCGGGCCGAGCAAGGGGACGAGACGGTCGACCGACTGGTCCGGCGAGAGGCCGCGGCTGTGTTCCGAAAGCAGCAGGTGATCGGAGCGATGATCGACCGCATCAAGCAGGTTTTGCGCATGGATGAGAAGGATAGCGAGGCGAATAGTGGCGCTAGTGATTATCGTAATCCGTGACGCGGCCGACCGCTTTCACGGGTTTCTGTCGTCCGTGATGCTGGAGATGGCACCAAACGTATTCGTCTCGCCTCGGATGAATCCTAGGGTGCGCGAGAGGGTGTGGGAGGTGATGCGCGACTGGCATCGTCATGAGTCGCGAGGCAGCTTAGTAATGGTGTGGCGAGACCTTAATGCTGTCGGCGGCGTGGGCGTCGCCAGCCTGGGCGAAGTCCCACGTGAGTTGGTAGAAGCTGATGGAATGTGGCTGGTACGCCGCCGTTCCATGGTTGCCAGAGTTCCTTAAAATATTGGACTGACTTTGCTTTTCCCCCTTGCACGCCAATCGGTTGCATGCAAGAGGTTGCCCCGCGCGAGCGGGGATAGGCCTTTCCGCCCACTCCCGCAGCGTCTTGGCAACGGGGTTGCCCCGCGCGAGCGGGGATAGGCCCGCAAAGCCGTTGCCAAGACGCTGCGGGAGTGGGGTTGCCCCGCGCGAGCGGGGATAGGCCGTACCGTAGCGCAATGGTGCTGATCCCGCGAAAGGTTGCCCCGCGCGAGCGGGGATAGGCCCGCGCGGCACTCGTTCAACTACTTTTTTCGGGGGGTTGCCCCGCGCGAGCGGGGATAGGCCGACAGCGACCGTCTGGCGCGATGTAGTGCTTCCGGTTGCCCCGCGCGAGCGGGGATAGGCCCGTGGAGGCATGCTCCGATGACTGCACTTATGCGGTTGCCCCGCGCGAGCGGGGATAGGCCCGCGTCCATGTCGCGATCCTCGTGCAGTTTCCGGGTTGCCCCGCGCGAGCGGGGATAGGCCCATCAGCCGCGGCGCGTCTGGTGGCCCCGGCTAGGTTGCCCCGCGCGAGCGGGGATAGGCCCCAAGCAACTGCGCGCAGTGCGCGCACAAGTTGGGTTGCCCCGCGCGAGCGGGGATAGGCCGAATCGCAAGTCACTGGCCTGCTGCTCGGACGTGGTTGCCCCGCGCGAGCGGGGATAGGCCCTCATCATCCGTCGCCAGCCCGTTCGCGTGACGGGTTGCCCCGCGCGAGCGGGGATAGGCCCGTGATGTAGTTCGCCGCCGACGAAACCGCCCCGGTTGCCCCGCGCGAGCGGGGATAGGCCCGAGTGATGCGACGACGACTGAGTTCATGCGATGGTTGCCCCGCGCGAGCGGGGATAGGCCCGTCCGCTTGATCGCCGCCGCGCCGGAGATGCTGGTTGCCCCGCGCGAGCGGGGATAGGCCCGGGTCCGGTCGCAGGGCTAGCCCCTTTGAACAGGTTGCCCCGCGCGAGCGGGGATAGGCCCGAGCCGATTGCGCTAAAGCACGGCGTCAGTCCGGTTGCCCCGCGCGAGCGGGGATAGGCCCAGCTTCCGCGCGTCGCAAGGGCAGATGCTCGCGGTTGCCCCGCGCGAGCGGGGATAGGCCCGATGCGCTGCGCTCGGCTTCCCGTGGGCAGTCGGTTGCCCCGCGCGAGCGGGGATAGGCCCCCGGAGTCGATGTCTTGATCGCGCAGCGCGGGGGTTGCCCCGCGCGAGCGGGGATAGGCCCGTCGATCAGGAAATCCCGGCACTGATAGAGGCGGTTGCCCCGCGCGAGCGGGGATAGGCCCGTCGATCAGGAAATCCCGGCACTGATAGAGGCGGTTGCCCCGCGCGAGCGGGGATAGGCCCTGCGGCGCGCGGAAATCGACCGCTTCGCCCAGGGTTGCCCCGCGCGAGCGGGGATAGGCCCCAGAAGCCAATGGACACGGCGCGCGCATTGGCGGTTGCCCCGCGCGAGCGGGGATAGGCCCTGTCGATCGACATCTACACCGCGCCGCCCGGTGGTTGCCCCGCGCGAGCGGGGATAGGCCCTCATCAAAGCGGCCGAGATCCTCGAAGTGAGCGGTTGCCCCGCGCGAGCGGGGATAGGCCCCCGGCATTCGACGGCATGGAGTTCGTTGACGGGGTTGCCCCGCGCGAGCGGGGATAGGCCCTCGATCACCTCGGAGTCGGTCAGCAGCACGGCGGTTGCCCCGCGCGAGCGGGGATAGGCCCGCGGGCTACGCGATGGAGGTCAAGGCGCACGCGGTTGCCCCGCGCGAGCGGGGATAGGCCCCCCATGGCCGCGTCGCTGCCGGACAGCAGGACGGTTGCCCCGCGCGAGCGGGGATAGGCCCTTTCCGGGCGGTGCGGCGCTACAGTTCAGCCAGGTTGCCCCGCGCGAGCGGGGATAGGCCCTTCTCCGCCGACTTCACCGCGCGCGGGATCTCGGTTGCCCCGCGCGAGCGGGGATAGGCCCGCAGCCACGCCGCCGACGAACAGATCGCCCGGGGTTGCCCCGCGCGAGCGGGGATAGGCCCTGTCTGCCACGCTGGATCGCATCCGAGTGCGTGACAGGTTGCCCCGCGCGAGCGGGGATAGGCCCTTGACCGTGCGTTTCCAGCCCGCCACGCTGCCGGTTGCCCCGCGCGAGCGGGGATAGGCCCGTCGTTGATGCCGCGACCACCGCCGACAACGGGGTTGCCCCGCGCGAGCGGGGATAGGCCCCGGCCGGTGTACCTGCACTACCTGGTCGCACGGGTTGCCCCGCGCGAGCGGGGATAGGCCCTCGGCTGCCACGATCACCTCCGGGTCGACGCCGGTTGCCCCGCGCGAGCGGGGATAGGCCGTAGCCGACGCCGATGTCGGATTGCTCGAGCGGGGATAGGCCCTCGGACGGCTCGAAAAAGAACTCCAGGGCGCTGGTTGCCCCGCGCGAGCGGGGATAGGCCCGCGAGCGAGACGGCCACCGCGCAGCAGATCAAGGTTGCCCCGCGCGAGCGGGGATAGGCCCAAGCTGGGTTCCTTTCCACCGCCACCGAAAATGGTTGCCCCGCGCGAGCGGGGATAGGCCGCAATGCAGATGGCGCTGGAGTGTCTGGAGTCCGGTTGCCCCGCGCGAGCGGGGATAGGCCCCTCGGCGCAATCAACATCTCGTGGGAGTGACCGGTTGCCCCGCGCGAGCGGGGATAGGCCCTAGGCTGGCTGGATCGCGGACGTACCCCGTGGGCAAGTCCTGACGCTGCTCGTAGGCCTGGTGCCAGCCCTTGAGGGCGTTCTTCGTCGGATAGCCGAGCTGGCGGATGGTCAGGCCAGCGCGCTTGCCCAGCTTGATGTAGAGCTGAATAGCTCGCAGTCTGTCGTCGTATGAGTACATGAACTACCCCTGAAGGTAGTCCAAGAAATCGTCCGCACCCCCAGTGGGTCAGATTTACTTCGGCGTTGACAGCAGGTTGCCCCGCGCGAGCGGGGATAGGCCCACCTGGGCGGCGATCACCTAGAGCCCCAACACGGTTGCCCCGCGCGAGCGGTTCTACGCGTCCCCACCGTATCGGTCGTCTCGCGATCGCC
The DNA here is from genome assembly GCA_020248265.1 of Rhodocyclaceae bacterium. Taxonomy (NCBI): domain Bacteria; kingdom Pseudomonadati; phylum Pseudomonadota; class Betaproteobacteria; order Rhodocyclales; family Rhodocyclaceae; species Rhodocyclaceae bacterium. Next base: position 25,660 of record JADCHX010000031.1, on the reverse strand, counting down.
GGCTCGGACAAACGCCGTCAGGTCGACTTCAGTTCTTCGCGCAGCACCTTCCGGAGCGTCGCGACCGTCAACGAACTTTCCCGAGGCGAGTCGATGGCCTTGCGCAGTGCGGCGTTGATCAGCGTCTGGTAGCCCGATCCTTCGGTAGTGGCACGCCCCTTGAAGGCCTCGAGTACGTCGTCGTCGATCATGATGGTGATGCGTGTCTTCCCGCAGCGAGGCAGGACGGCACCGCGCTTGCCCTTGCTGAAGTCATATTCGTCGCGCATGGTATTGCTCCGCTTCGCGGGGGCTGGCTTTCCGTGCCGAGATGATTCGTGTCGTGTCGCCACGTTGCGTATGGACCACCACCAGGATTCGTGCGAGTCCATCCATGCACAAAGAGATGAATCGATACTCTCCGCTCGAATCAGGGTCTTCGATTGAAATCGCGAAGTCGTCCTGCAAAGCCTGGATGGCATCGACGAAACGCACCCCATGCTTGCGGTAGTTGGCAGCCGCCTTCGCTGGATCGAACGATGTTTCCATGAAAATGATACGCATAAAATATGCATTGCGTCAATGCTGATCCAGGCCGATCCATGTGCCTTGAATCGGTGCGGAACAGGTACCGCAGCCGAACGACGACTTCGGATGCCGACTGATTCTGTCCTGTCCGCGTCTGCTCGACGCGTTGCGACAGGAACGCTTGGCAGCGCAAACCTTCCCGGTCAGGCGTCACCTTTCCCGCTCTGCATCGTTCGTCGGCTTATAGGCACCTCATGTGCGCCATATGGCAGGTTCTTCGAAAGTCGACATGGCTGCGCATCGTCGCTGGCTTCGAGCGTCCGAGCGAAGGCACGATCGAGACGTATGGCAGGCCGATCGGCGCGCCCGGCCCCGCGCGCTGCCCCGTGCGCCGTTTGACGCACCGCCACCCATCGGCGAGACTTCTTCCTCCAGCGTATGGATGCAGGCGGCACCGCCCTGCCTGCATCCCTGCCCACAAGAATGACAGCGGAGGAGAGTCAGATGGTCACGCGGCGTCGTTTCGTCCAGGCAATGGGTTCGTCGGCACTCGTGTCGTCCGCAGGAACCGCATTTTCGGCCGCCCCCTATCCGGCGCGCCCCGTTCGCATGATCGTGCCGCTCGCACCCGGCGGTGGCTCCGACGCCATCGCCCGCCTGGTGAGCGCCAACCTCACCGAGCGCTTCGGCCAGCAGTTCATCGTCGATAACCGTCCGGCGGCCTCCGGCATCGTCGGCACCGACCTGGTCGCGAAGGCCCCGCCCGACGGCTACACGCTGCTCACGGTGTTCTCCACCCACGCGATGAGCGCCGAGCTGTTCGCCAAGCTGCCCTACGACCCGATCAACGACTTCGCGCCGATCACGCTCGCCACGCAGTCGCCGCTGGTGCTGCTGGTGAACGCGAACCTGCCGGTGAACAACCTGAAGGAGTTCATCGCGTATGCGAAGGCGAACCCGGGCAAGCTGAACTACGGCTCGTCCGGCCCGGGCAGCGCGCCGCATCTGATGACCGAACAGCTGAACGCGATGGCCGGCATCCAGACCACGCACATCGCCTACAAGGGCGTGGCACCGCTGACCACAGCGCTGATCCAGGGCGAGCTGCAGTTCGCGCTGGCCAACATCTTCACCACCATGCCGCATGTGAAGGCGGGCCGGATGAAGCTGCTCGCCACCGGTGGCGTCAAGCGCTCGCCGATCGCCCCCGACGTGCCCACCATCGCCGAGGCCGGATTGCCGGGCTACGACTCGGTGGTCTGGTACGGGTTCTTTGCGCCGGCGAAGACGCCGCGGCCGGTCGTCGAGATCCTGCACAAGGAGATCGTCGCGGTCCTGCGCAAGCCCGACGTCGCGAAGATCATCATCGATGGTGGCAACGAGCCGGTGGGCAGCACGCCGGCCGAATTCGCGGCGCTGCTTCGCGCCGAGGCGAAGAAGTGGGGCGCGCTCGGCCGCAAGCTGGGTGTGAGCCTCGACTGACCGACATCCGCGCCTGACTCTGGGGTCTGACCCCGGGGTCAGACCCCGGGGTCAGACCCCAGAGTCAGGCCTCGGACACCAGGCCTCTGGTGCCGAAAAGCGTGTCTGACCCGTTTCATTTCTGAGGATCTGTTCCGTGCCTGCATTCACTCCCGATCCGTTCCCGCCCGGCAAGGCCTACAGCAAGGGCTTCGAGATGGTCGGTTACACCGACCTGCAGGGCCGTCCAGGCTTCAAGATGGCGTTGCACCGGGTGCCTGGCAACCCGACGACCGGCGCGGGCGAGCGCTGGTACCTCTACACCGCGCAGTTCTGGTGCAGCGGCTTTTCCATCGTCGAGGTGACCGACCCGGCGGCCCCGCGCTTCGTGCGCTACGTGGAAGGCACGCCGAACACGTGGACGCTGCAGGTGCAGATTGCCGAAGGCCGGATGATCACCTCCATGGAGCGGATCATGCCCGGCTGGGGTGATGTCCCCGGTGCGCCGTTCGGCGAGGGCTTCCTGATCTGGGATCTCGCCGACCCCGAAGATCCGAAGATGCTCGGCCATTACAAGACCGGCGGCAAGGGCACGCACCGCAACTTCTACGCCGGCGGGCGCTACGTGCACGCCACGGCGCTGCCGGTAGGCTACGAAGGCCACATCTACCAGATCGTCGACATCAGCGATCCGGCCAACCCGCGCGAGGTCTCGCGCTGGTGGCGCAAGGGGCAGTGGACAGCCGGCGGCGAGACCGACGCGCCGGCCGACACCGCGCTGCATGGCGGCGCCTACGTCAAGGGCGATCGCGCCTACCTGCCGTACAGCGGCGGCGGCTTCGTGATCCTCGACATCTCGGACGTGACGAAGCCAACGATGATCAGCGACCTGCCGTTCTCGCCGCCGTTCGCCTCGCGCATCGCCGTGCATACCGCGTTGCCGTTGATGGGGCGTCCGCTGGTGGTGGTGAACTCCGAGGCGATCGCCGAGCGCTGCGACGAGCCGCTGCAGTTCGCCGCGATCATCGATGTCGCGGTCGAGACGCGCCCGCGCCTCATCTCGCTGTTCCCGCTGCCGATTCCCCCGGAAGACGCGCCGTACAAGAGCTTCGCGCACCGGGCAGGCCGCTTCGGCCCGCACAACCAGCACCAGCCGCAGTACCAGGACATCCTGTACCAGGACGAGAACACGGTGTTCATCACCTGGTTCAACGCCGGCCTGCGGGTGTACGACATCTCGATCGAACGCCAGCCACAGGAGATCGGCTACTTCATTCCGCCCGACCCGCTGGTGCAGCGCGGCCCGCTGCCCAAGACCGGCCTGGTCACGCAGTCGGAGGATGTCGTGGTCGATGCGCGCGGCAACGTCTTCGTGTCGGACAAGAACCACGGCATCTACGTGTTGCGGTTCAAGCGATGAAGGCGCTGGTGCTGGGCGCGTTCGGCGGCCCGCTCGAACTGAAGGATGTACCGGTGCCGGCCGTCGGCCCGAACGACGTGCTGGTGAAGGTCGGCGCCTGCGGCGTCGGCCTGACCGTGGTAAACCTGCTCGCGACGCCGGGACGTGTCGACCGCTATCCGCGCATCCCCGGTCACGAGATCGCCGGCGAGGTGGTCGCGGTGGGCGAGGGTGTGCGCACGATCAAGCCGGGCACTCGCGTGACCAACCACTTCTACATGACCTGCGGCAATTGCCGGAACTGCCGCAACGGCCGCGAGACGCTCTGCCTGTTCCCGAAGGGCAATATCGGCCAGAACCGCGACGGCGGCTATGCCGAGTACGTGTCGCTACCTGAGCGCAACGTGGTCGCGATTCCCGATGGTGTGTCCGATATCGATGCCGCGGTGGCCTCCGATGCGATCGCCACACCATTCCATGCCTGCGTGAAAGAGGCGCGGCTGCGCGCCGGCGACAGCGTGCTGGTGATCGGTGCGGCCGGCGGAGTGGGCATTCACATGATCCAGATGGCGCGGCTGTGCGGCGCGCGGGTGCTGGCGGCCGATGTCGGCGCCGCGAAGCTCGATTTCGTGCGATCGGTCGACTCGGCCGACGTCGTGATCGACGCCTCGGCGGGCGACCTCGCCGCGCAGGTGATGGAACACACCGGCGGTGAAGGCGTCGATGCAGTGATCGACATCGTCGCCTCGCGTACCACGCTGGCGGCATCGCTGGGTTCGCTGGCCGTCGGTGGCAGGCTGGTGATCATCGGCGCACATCCGCCCAGGGTGTACGGTGAAGATCCCAGTTTCCTGGTCGACCCGATCCGCTTCCTGCACCGCGGCCTGGAGATCCACGCATCGCGCTACGTCACGTTGTCCGAGATCGAGCGCACGCTTGAACTGGTGCGCGATGGCAGGATTCGATCGATCGTCACGAAGACGGTGGCGCTGGAAGCGGTGCCGACGCTGCACGAGGCGATCCGGCGGGGCGACACGCTGGGGCGGGTGGGGATGGTGGCCGGCAGCGCGTAGCTAGACGGCCACGTCCTGCGTCGAGGCCGACTTCGTCCCGGGCAGCGGCAGGTTGTCCTCGGCCCGATAGGTGCACACCAGCGAGAACTTCGTCGCCTGCGTACGGTTTCGCCCGGCGGCATGGAACAGACGGCAGTGGAACAACACCAGGTCGCCCGCAGCGAGCGACGGCGCGACGGCGCTGGCGATCAGCGCCTGGTTGTCTTCGCGATCGGTGCGCAGGAACAGCTGGTCGTCGAGGCGGTCGCGCCCGAAGTTCATCCGGTGGCTGCCGGGGATGAACGACAGGCAACCGTTCTGCTCGGTCTCGTCGCCCAGGGCGAACCAGGCCGAGATCAGTTCGGGGCGCTGGTATGACCAGTAGCGCACGTCCTGGTGCCAGTTGGTCTGGCTGGAGTAGCTGGGCATCTTGGTCATCACGCAGTTGTGGTGCGCCTGCGCCATCAGTACCGAGCCGCTGCTGCCCGTCGGCAGCATCAGTTCGCGCAGCACCTGACCCAGTGCGGGAGCGGTCGCGAGCGCGCGGAAGGTGTCACCGCGGTCATGGGCGCGCAGCAGGCGCCGGACCGTCTGGCCGCCAGGGGTCGCCGTCGAGGCGGGTGCGCCGGGGTATCCGACCTCCGCCTCCAGTTCAAGCGGTGCCTGGCGGGCGTCGAGCTGGCGCATGGCGGCTTCGCGAGCGGCAGCGACGAGCTCGGACGGCGACCATGCGCGCAGCACCAGCAACCCGTCGCGCTCGAACGTGGCGCACTCCGCCTGGCTGAGCGCCGCCGCGCCCGGCCTGGCGCACGCGGAGCGGGGCTGGGTACTCATTCCGGCACGATACCGGCGTTCTTCACGATGCGCGCCCATTTCGCGGTCTCGCTGGCGACGAACCGGCTCAGTTCTTCCGGGCTGCTCGACTGGGCCGAGCCGCCGAAGTTCACGAAGAACTCCTGCATCTTCGTCGTTTTCGTGGCGCCGCCGAACAGTTCCGCCATCCGCCTGATGGCATCTGCGGGCGAGCCCGACGGCATGAAACCGGCGAACCAGACGGTCAGCTCGTAGCCCTTCACGCCGGCCTCGTTCATCGTCGGCAGGTCGGGCAGGATCGCCAGCCGCGCCGGCGTGGAGACCGCCAGCGCGCGCAGCTTGCCGGCCTTCACCTGCGGCAGCAGCGTCACCATGTCGGCAATCATCAGCACCACCTGGCCGGAGACCAGGTCGGTCACGGCCTGCGGGTTGCTCTTGTAGGGCACGCGCAGGAAGTCGATGCCGGCCATCTCTTTGTACATCTCGACCGAGGCGCGCGACGAGGCACTGCCTTCGCCGAAGCCGAGCTTGCCCGGGTTCTTCCTCGCCAGCGCGGTCAGCTCGGCGATGGACTTCACCGGCAGCGACGGGTGCACGGCGGCGATCAGGCCGGCGGTGCCGATCAGCGAGACCGGAGCGAAATCCTTCTGCTGGCTGTACGGCAGCACCTTGAACAGGCTGGCGTTCGCCGCATTGGTCGTGTTGGTGCCGATCAGCAGCGTGTAGCCGTCGGCCGGTGCCCGTGCTGCCGCCTCCGCACCGATGATGCCGCTGGCGCCGGCACGGTTCTCGACGAGCACCGTCTGCCCGGTGGTCTCGGTCACATGGGCACCGACCAGCCGGGCGACCGAGTCGGTCGCGCTGCCGGCCGTGAATGGCACGATGAACCGCACCTGTTTCGCCGGGTAGGCCTGGGCGTGGACTTCGCCCGCCCAGAAAAGGCTGGCGGGCAACAGGGCGGCAGCAGCTGCGGTAGCGAAGGTGCGGATCATCGGTGTTCGTCCTTTGGATGCGCGTCGGCTCGGGCCTGCCGATCGCGGGCAAGCCCCGATTATTGCCGGGATGGCGCGGTTCCGCGAGCGGACTGGACAAGCTGCTGCCTGCGGCGAACACCTGTTGCGGCTGGCGGGCCATGGGCTGATGCCGATGCCTGTCCGGTCCGGGTGGACCGGCTGGGTATCGTCATCCCATGGGATACTTTCGCCATGGGGTCTGTTTTTCGCGGGTCTGGGACTGTCCATCGTCCTCCATGGCTGCGAACGCATCATGCGCCTGAGCCGTTCCGGCGCGTACGTTCTGTCGATCGCAGCGGGTGCCGGCATGGCGCTGATCCCTGCACTCATCGCATCGATGTCCCGCAAAGGAAGAAGGCAAATGGCTCCACCGGAATCCAACGGCAAGATCGCGCTCATCACCGGGGTCACCGGGCAGGACGGCTCGTATCTCGCCGAGTTCCTGCTGAACAAGGGCTACACCGTCCACGGCATCAAGCGGCGGTCGTCCCTGTTCAACACGAACCGGATCGACCATCTCTACCAGGACCCTCATGTGTCCAGCCGCAGGTTCATCCTGCACTATGGCGACCTGACCGACTCCACGAGCCTCATACGCATCGTGCAGCAGGTGCAGCCTGACGAGATCTACAACCTGGCCGCGCAGAGCCATGTGGCGGTCTCCTTCGAAGAGCCGGAGTACACGGCGAACACCGACGCGCTCGGTGCGTTGAGGCTGCTCGAGGCCATCCGGATCCTCGGGCTCGAAAGAAAGACACGTTTCTACCAGGCCTCCTCGTCGGAACTGTACGGCCTCGTGCAGGAGATTCCGCAGAAGGAAACGACCCCGTTCTATCCGAGGTCGCCCTATGCAGTGGCGAAGCTCTACGCCTACTGGATCACGGTCAACTACCGCGAGTCGTACGGGATCTACGCCTGCAACGGAATACTGTTCAACCACGAGTCGCCGGTACGGGGCGAGACCTTCGTGACGCGCAAGATCACCCGTGCAATGGCGCGCATCAAGCTGGGACTCCAGGAATGCCTCTACCTCGGCAACATGGACGCGAAGCGCGACTGGGGCCATGCGCGGGACTACGTCGAGATGCAGTGGCTCATGCTGCAGCAAGCCGAAGCGGAGGATTTCGTGATCGCGACAGGCGTCCAGTACAGCGTGCGCCAGTTCGTCGAGATAGCGGCGGCCGAGATCGGGCTTTCGATCCGGTGGCAGGGTACCGGGGTCGACGAGGTCGGCATCGACGGCGATGGCCGCAGGATCGTGGCGGTCGATCCGCGCTATTTCCGGCCGGCCGAGGTCGAGACCCTGCTCGGGGATGCGACGAAGGCCCGCGAGAAGCTCGGGTGGACGCCGCGCACGACCTTCGCCGAACTGGTCAGGGAGATGGTTCAGGAAGACCTGCGTTCCGCCGAGCGCGACGAGCTGACCAAGCGGCACGGATACAAGGCGTTCGATTTCAATGAGTAACCTGCTCTTGCCGGAGCACCGCATCTATGTTGCCGGTCATCGTGGGCTGGTGGGATCCGCCGTCGTGCGCCGGTTGAAAGCCGCGGGATATCTGAACCTGGTGACCCGGACGCATGATGAACTCGACCTGCTCGACCAGGCGGCGACAAGGGCTTTTCTCGCCGCCGAAAAGCCTGATGTCGTCGTGCTTGCTGCGGCGAAGGTGGGTGGAATCGTTGCGAACGATACCTACCGCGCGGAGTTCATCTACGAGAACCTGCAGATCCAGAACAACGTGATCCACGGGGCCTGGCTCAGCGGGGTCAGGCGGTTGTTGTTCCTGGGCTCTAGCTGCATCTACCCGAAGCTCGCGCCGCAGCCATTGAAGGAAGAGCACCTGCTGACCGGGCTGCTCGAACCCACCAATGAGCCCTATGCGATAGCGAAGATCGCGGGCATCAAGTTGTGCGCTGCCTACAACAGCCAGTACGGCACCGATTACATCGCGGCCATGCCCACGAACATGTACGGGCCGGGCGACAACTACGACCTGCAGAATTCACACGTGCTTCCTGCGCTGATCCGCAAGATGCATGAAGCCCGGACGAGGGGGGATGCCCAGGTGGCGATATGGGGGTCCGGTCAGCCACGCCGCGAGTTTCTCTACAGCGACGATCTGGCGGACGCGTGCGTATTCCTGCTCGAGCACGCGCGCGCATCGACGATCGGCGAGTTCGTCAATATCGGTTGCGGTGAAGACGTGAACATCGGCGAGCTCGCCATGATGACCGCAAGAGTGGTCGGCTTCACCGGGCAGCTCGTCTACGACCGATCGAAGCCGGACGGTACCCCCAGGAAGCTCATGGACGTATCGCGTATCCGTGCGGCCGGATGGGCGCCCAGGGTCTCTCTCGAAGAGGGCATCGCACTCGCGTACGGCGATTTCCTGGCTCGTTACGGCGCAGGCGTTCGCACAGCCTCGTGACGGTGTCTGTCCAGGTCGTGTCGTTCGCTCGACGGCTCGACCTGGCGCACCCGATGGCGGAGTTGTGCGTACACAGACTGTCGAAGATCGGTGTCGCGGCAGGAGTGACCCGATTCGGTGTGCTGCTCAGCGGGCCGAAGCCACGGCGAGCGCGTCGCGCAGCTCGGCTTCCACGGCGCTCGCGATGGCGCTGGCTGCAGTCTTCGCGTTTCCTTCGCTCGCATCGAACAGCAGTTCGAAGCGCGCCGGCCCGGTAAAGACCAGCGGGCTGCTGCGGACCTGCCCCGCCGACCACTCGATGAGGCGCGTTCCATGGTCGGTGCGCAGCGCGCCCTTGGCCCGCAGCAGGCGGGCGCTGCTCGCCGACACGATCCCTGAGAGCCGCATCATCAGGCGGTCGATGCGCTCGGCGTCGAATGCAGCCCGTTCACTGCATGGGTCGTCGAACAGCCATCCGAGGCTTGCGGTGGTGCCGGAGAGGGCGGCGTGGCGGGTGCCGAGGCCGGGCAGGCCGCACGCGGGTTCGCGCGCGAGCGTGGAGCCCGCTGCGTGGCCGCCCGCCAGCACCGGCCGCCAGCGCGCCCTCGGCATGTCGAGCAGCGCCGCTGGCACCTCGCCCTCGACCGCCGGGACGATGGCCTGCTTCGGCGGGTAAAGGGATTCGACCCATGCGGCGAACGCCCGGTAGCGTTCATCGTCCACGAGGTCGCGCTTGTTGGCGACGACCACATCGGCCATCGCGAGCTGGTCGCGCCAGGTATCGTCCAGCGGGTCGGCGTGGCCAGTTCCCGGCAAAGGATGCCGCGGGTCGGCGACGCATACGACCGCGCCGACCGAGAGGGCTTTCGCGAGTCCCGGCTCGGCCAGCGTCGCCAGGATCGCAGCCGGATGGCCAAGGCCGGAGGGCTCCAGCAGCAGCCTGTCAGGCCGTACCCGCCGCAGTACATCGGTGATCGCAACCCGAAGGGGCACGTTGGCCGCGCAGCAGATGCAGCCGCCGGCGACCTCGCGCAGCTCGACGGTGGTTGAACCGGACCGCGCCACGGCCAGGGCGGTACCGTCGATCCCAACGATCCCGAACTCGTTGACGATCACCGCCCAGCGTTCGTTCGCGGGACGCCCGGACAGCAGGTGGCGGATCAGCGTGGTCTTGCCGGCGCCCAGGAAGCCGGTGATCAGGTTGCAGCGCGTGGTCATGCCGGGACTGTACGCGGACCGATGAAGTCCGGCCATCCGCGCCCCCGCTGCCACCTGTCTGCCTCGACGAATGCGACGATTCTCCGGTCGTTCGTCTACACTCGCCATGCCATGCATATTCATGTCCTCGGTGTCTGCGGAACCTTCATGGGAGGGGTCGCCGTTCTCGCCCGCCAGGCCGGCCACCGCGTGACCGGCTGTGACGCCAATGTCTATCCGCCGATGAGCACCCAGCTCGCGGAGCAGGGCATCGAACTGATCGAGGGCTTCGAACCCGCGCAGATCCGCCTGAAGCCCGATGTGTTCGTGGTCGGCAACGTGGTGTCGCGCGGCAACGCGCTGATGGAGGAGATCCTCAACCGCGGCCTGCCTTATGTGTCCGGCCCACAGTGGCTGTCCGAGCAGGTGCTGCGCGGCAAGTGGGTGCAGGCGATCGCCGGCACGCACGGCAAGACCACTACCACGGCGATGCTGGCGTTCATCCTCGAGCAGGCCGGCCTGAATCCGGGCTTCCTGGTCGGGGGGGTCGCGCACGATTTCCCGGTGTCCGCACGGCTCGCCAATTCGCAGTTCTTCGTGATCGAGGCTGACGAGTACGACACGGCCTTCTTCGACAAGCGGTCGAAGTTCGTCCACTACCGGCCGCGCACGGTCGTTCTGAACAACCTCGAGTTCGACCACGGAGACATCTTCCCGGACCTGGCCTCGATCGAGCAGCAGTTCCACCACCTGGTGCGTATCGTGCCCGGCGCCGGGCGGATCGTCTGGAATGCGCGCTCGGAAGCCCTCGGGCGGGTGCTCGAGCGTGGCTGCTGGACGCCGAACGAGTCGTTCAACACCGAGGGCGGATGGCATGCGGGTGCCGTCGATGAGAGCGGTGCGGTCGAGATCGGCTTCCGCGGCGAGTCGTTCGGGCACCTGCGCTGGTCCCTCGCCGGCGAGCACAACGTGCAGAACGCGATGGCGGCGATCGCCGCAGCGCGGCACGCGGGCATCTCGCCCGGCATCAGCCTGTCGGCGCTGGGGAAGTTCCGCGGCGTCAAGCGGCGGCTCGAGACGCGGGGCGTAGCCGGCGGCGTCACCGTGTACGACGACTTCGCCCACCACCCGACGGCGATCGAGACGACGCTCAAGGGCCTGCGCGCGCGCATCGGCAGTGCGCGTGTGCTGGCCGTGCTCGAGCCGCGCTCGAACACCATGCGCATGGGCATGCTGAAGGATGCGCTGCCGGCAAGCCTGGGCGAGGCCGACCGTGTGTTCTGCTACACCGCGAACCTCGGCTGGGATGCGAACGGCACGCTGGCGGCACTCGGCCCGAAACTGGCGACGCATGACGACCTGCCCGCGCTGATCGAGGCGATCGTCGCCGAGGCGCGCAGCGGCGACCATGTGCTGGTGATGAGCAACGGGGGCTTCGGCGGGATCCACGAGAAGCTGCTCGGGCGGCTGCAACAGGTGGCCAACGGCGGAGGTCGGACGCCAGCGTGAACGACGTCAAGGACCTCTCGATCATCCTCGAGTCGCGCTTTCCGCTCGTCACGATCGAGACCACCGAGGAAGCGCGCATGCTCGGCGTGATCGAGAAGAGCGCGAACCTGCTCGGTTGGGCCTCGTTCGCGTGGTCGGTGGTGGACGGACTGCGCCGCACGACGCGTACCGACCGCATGACCGGCACCAACAACCTGGTCGACGCGCTGCGCCATATCGACAAGACACCGCAGAACGGCGTCTACACGCTGCTCGATGCCCATCCTTACCTGCAGGATCCAGGCAACGTGCGGCTGATCCGCGAGATCGCGCAGGGCTACGCCAGGTGCGCCCGCACGCTGGTGTTCGTCAGCCCGAAGCTGGAACTGCCGCCGGAACTGCACCACCTGACCGCGCGCTTCGAGATCGCGCTGCCCGACGCCACGCGCATCCGGCAGATCATCCGCGAAGAGGCACGGATGTGGGAGTCGCGCAACGGGGCCAGGCCGAAGGGCGACCCGGAGGCGATAGCGCTGGTCACCCAGCACCTGACCGGCATCCCCGTCGAGGATGCGCGCCGGCTGATCCGGCAGGGACTCGACCAGGACGGTGCGCTGAACATGGCAGATGTCGATCGCATCGTTCGCTTCAAGCGCGAGAACCTCGCGGCCGGCGGCGTGCTCGACGTCGAACTCGATACCGGCAGCTTCGCCAATGTCGGTGGGCTGGCCAACCTCAAGCGCTGGCTGAACCTGCGTCGCGCGGTGTTTGCCGGAGAGCCGGGCACGCAGGACCTGCCGCCCCCCAAGGGTATCCTGCTGCTCGGCGTGCAGGGCAGTGGCAAGAGCCTGGCTGCGAAATCCGTTGCGGGGGCCTGGCGGCTGCCGCTGCTGCGGCTCGATTTCGCGACGCTCTACAACAAGTTCACCGGCGAGACGGAACGCAACCTGCGCGAGGCGCTTAAGGGCGCTGCGCGGATGTCGCCGTGCGTGCTCTGGATCGACGAGATCGAGAAGGGCCTCGCAGCGGACGAATCCGGCGGGGATGGGGGCGTCTCGAAGCGCATCCTCGGGACGCTGCTGACCTGGATGTCCGAGCGCCGTGAGCCGGTGTTCCTGGTCGCTACTGCGAACGACATCTCACGGCTGCCGCCCGAACTGCTTCGAAAGGGCCGCTTCGACGAGATCTTCTTCGTCGACCTGCCGGATGCGACGACCCGCAGCGACATCCTCGCCATCCACCTGGAGCGGCGCAAGCGCGATCCGACCGACTTCGACCTGTCTGCGCTTTCGAAGGCGACGGACGGCTTCTCGGGTGCCGAGATCGAGCAGGCGATCGTCGCCGCCATGTACGAGGCGCATGCTCGCAAGGAGCCGCTTGCGACCGCCCACCTGCTCGACGAGATCGGCCGCACGCGCCCGCTGTCGGTGATGATGGCCGAGAAGGTCGAGGCGTTGCGCGCCTGGGCGTTGGAGCGCTGCGTCCCGGCGAACTGACGCACGTGGCCCGGGGGGCAGGGCGCGCGCCCATCGGGCCTGACCCCGCGTGTTGCATCGGCTATATTCGCCGGGCTGCAGATACCCAAAGGAGGAGTACACAGATGATCCGCAAGCTGCGCACCCAGCGCGACGATCAACAATGGATGCTCGACCTCGCGCTGAACATGCGCGGCCGCGTGCAGAACTTCGAGCGTGACGACATCGAGGTGCCGGCCGGTACGCGCGCACGCAACTACCGCATGTTGCCGAAGGTCTGGCGCAAGTCGGCCGAGCGGCACGAGCGGCTCGCCAAGCGCGCGCAGGCAATGGGCGCGAACGCGACCGCCACCCACCACTATGACCATGCGGTCGAGGGCTACCGGATGGCCCAGCACCCGATCTTCTTCGACAATCATCCGGTCAAGAAGGCGCTCTACAAGAAACTCAACGAGATGGTCGACCGGCGCATCGAGACCGCGTCGTATCCGATCGAGCGCGTCGAGGTGCCGTTCGACGACGGCAAGACGATCTCGTGCCTGTACCACATGCTGCCCGGCAAGCCGAAGGCGCCGGTGGTGATCTACGTGCCCGGCATGGACCAGACCAAGGAAGTGTTCCCCAAGGTCTCGCACAACATCGCGCTGTCGCGCGGCTTCCACGTGATCGCGATCGACGGCCCGGGCCAGGGCAACTCGAACCTGCAGAAGATCCGCGCGGTCGGCGACAACTACGAGCGCGCCGGCGCGGCGGTGATCAGCTGGCTGATGAAACGGCCGGAAGTGGACAAGAAGAAGATCGCCATCTACGGCATCAGCATGGGCAGCTACTGGTGCCTGCGCCTGTCGAGCTACGACCATCGTGCAGCTGCGGTGGTGAGCTCGGTCGCCTGCTTCAACCCGAACAACACGATCTTCACGCAGTCCTCGCCGCGCTTCAAGCAGATGTTCATGTACATGGCCGGCTACGACGACGAGGCAAAGTTCGATGTCGAAGTGGCGCAGCCGATGACCGTGCGCGGCTACCTCGACAAGGTGAAGTGCCCGACGCTGCTGGTCACCGGCGAGTTCGATCCGCTCTGCCCGCTCGAGGAAGCGATCGAGGCCTACGGCGACCTGAAGGTGCCGAAGGAGATGTGGATCATGGAGAACCAGTACCACCCGCTGTGGGGCATTCCCAACCTGGGCGGCATGGACTGCCACGACTACGTGATGGACTGGCTGCAGGGCCTGTTCAGCGGCAAGCGCGTGCCGAAGAAGTCTGGCCGCATCGCCTATGTCGGCGAGCAGGGCGACGGACCGTGGTCGGCCTGCGAGTGGGAGCCGCCGGTCAAGGCGGGCCAGCCGTACTTCTGAGTTGGTCCCACCGGCAAAGCGGGTCGTGGCCCGGGCTGCGACCCGCCCGCGTCCTGCCGTCCAGGCGGAATCGCCCCGGCTGTCCGAGGCGATGACCGTGGCGCTCGGCACGCGCATCCGGGATGCGCGTGAACGGGCGGGGATCGGCATGCGGGAGCTGGCGCGCGCCGTGGGCGTGTCGGCGAGCCTGCTCTCGCAGATCGAGCGCGGCAACGTGAAGCCGTCGGTCGACACCCTGTGGGCTATCGTGCGCGAGCTGTCGATCTCGCTCGACCACCTGTTCGATTCGCGCGAGCACGGCGCTGCGGCGCACGTCGAGGCGCCGGTGCCCTCGCCGGTGATGCGTGCCGGCGCAGGAAAGAAGATCGGCCTTGCCAGGGGCGTCGAGTGGCAGCAGCTCACGGCCGGAAGCGACCCGGACGCCGACTTCGTGCTCGTCACGTATGCGGTCGGAGCCTCGTCCTCCGAGTCGGGAGAGATGCTCCGTCACCATGGACGCGAGTATGGCTACCTGGTGAGCGGACGGCTCGGCGTGGCCGTGGGCTTCGATGAGTACGAACTCGGCCCCGGGGACGCGGTGAGCTTCGAGTCTCAGCGGCCGCACCGGCTCTGGGCGATTGGCGACCAGCCCGCCGTGGCCGTCTGGCTGGTGATGCGCGGCGCCGGCCTGGATGCGCCGCGCCGACGTGCCGCGCGGCGTGTTAAGTGACAGGCAACAGCTGTTGACCACCACTTAACGGGAATCCTATACTGCCTGGCATCGAAGACGGCCGGAGTGCCGTGGAGGAGGGCAATGCGCATCGGATTCGCAGGGCTGGGCGCCATGGGCCAGTGCATCGTGCCGCGGCTGCTGGCCGCCGGTCATCAGGTCACCGGCTGGAACCGCAGCCGGGACAAGGCCGAGCCGCTGCTCGCCCAGGGCATGGGCTGGGCCGACACGCCAGCCGCGCTTGCCGCGGGCAGTGACGTCGTGTTCTCGATCCTCACCGATGCCGCGGCAGTACGCGCGGTGGCGCTCGGCCCGGACGGCATCCTGTCCGGGCTGCGAGAGGACGCGGTCTACCTCGACATGAGCACGATCACGCCCGAGTCGAGCCGCGAGGTGTCGGCGGCTTTCCTGGCGGCCGGGCGCACGATGCTCGATGCGCCGATCTCCGGCAGCCCGGTCACGGTGGTACAGGGCAAGGCGTCGGTGATGGTTGGTGGCGACCGGGCGGCTTTCGAGAAGGTGCTGTCGGTGCTGCTGGCCATCGGCGCGAAGGCGACCTACATCGGCGAGCGCGGGCTCGCGGTGCAACTCAAGCTCGCGATCAACCTCGTGCTGATGGTCGAGGTGATCGCCTTCTGCGAGGGCGTCGCGCTGGCGGAGAAGGGCGGCGTCGACCGTGAGATCGCCGTCGAGGCGATGCTCGCGAGCGTGGTGGCTTCGCCGGTGCTGGGCTACCGCGGGCCGTTCATCCTGGAAGGGAAGATGCCCGCCGTGCCGCTGGCCGACGTGACGCTGCAGCAGAAGGACATGACCATGGTGCTGGAACTGGCGCGCAAGCTGGGCATGCCCGCGCCGCTGGCTGCCGCGGCCAACGAGATGATGAACGCCTGCCGGGGCTTCGGCATCGACCACCACGACTTCGTGGTCGCGCACGAAGCCTACCGGCGACTTGGAGGCATGAGCCGATGAAACCCGATGAGTTCACGCAGGGCGCCAGCCCCTTCATGACCCGCCTCGCCGACGTTCCCAAGGTCGGCGGCCTGAAGGCCAAGGACGGCTGGGTCGACATGCAGGTCCAGTTCCTGATCAACGCGCAGAACTGCAAGAGCGACAAGCTGCTGGTGGGCTGGACGGTGCTTCCGCCCGGTGCCCAGCACGACCGGCACCGGCACTTCAACTGCGACGAGTTCTGGATCGTGGTGAGTGGCCGCGGCGTCATGTACCTTGAGGATGGCACCGAGCGGGAATCCTGCGAGGGCGACGTAGTATTCACGCCGCGCGGCCACTGGCACGGCTTCAAGAACACGTCGGACAAGGACGTCGTGCTGGTGTGGGGCTGGAGCGGCGCAGGCTCGCTCGAGGCGGCCGGGTACGAGTCCATCGAAGGCGGCCGCACTCACTGACTGCAGGAGGCCTGCGCATGCAAGTCGGCTGGAGCGATGATCGGGCGATGCGGGGGTTTGCCAGGCAGATGGTCGCCCTGGACGAGGCTCAAGCCCGTGGCGAGTCGTTGCTTGGATGGAAGGTAGGTTTCGGCGCACCGGCCGCGATGGTGAAGCTGGGCCTGCAGGCGCCGGTGGTAGGGCACCTGCTCGCCAGCGCACGGCTGGACGACAGCGCGGTCGTCGATGTGCGCGGCTGGGTGAAGCCGGTGGTCGAGCCGGAGGTTGCGGTGACGCTCGCCCGCGACCTCGACGGTAGCGAGGACCGTGCCGCCGCCGTTGCGGCAATCGGTACGATCGCTCCCGCGCTCGAACTGGCGGATCTCGCCTTCGCGCCCGACGACGTCGAGCGTATCGTCGCGGCGAACATCTACCAGCGCCACGTGGTGTTCGGTCCTGTCATCGACGTGCGGCCGGTCGACGGTGGCGAGGTGCTGCACCCGGCGCTGGCCGCGTCGGTATGGCACCGGAGCGTGCAGGGTGGGTCGCCGGTCGAGTCCAGTCTGGCGGTGCCTGACCCGCTGCATGCACTGACCGGCGATCCGGTCGACATCGTCCGGCATGTCGCAAAGGTACTTGCCGGTTTCGGGCTGCGGTTGCGGGCAGGGGAGGTCGTGATCACTGGGTCCATCGTGCCGCCGGTGTTCGGCGTTGCCGGAGACACGGTGCGCTACATGCTGCACCCTGCCGGCAGCGTGAAGGTAACGCTCGGGTGAACCAGAGGAACCCGGATCCACCGGGTCATCGGTAAACGGAGGAGGAAGATCATGTATAGGCATCTGCTCGCACGCCATCGGCGTGCACGCGCGTCGCTGCTGCTCATGGGGCTGGGTGCCGGGCTGGCCGCCGGGATGCCGGTCTTCGCGCAGCCGTCATCCGCCGTTTTTCCGCAGCGGCCGGTTCGCGTGCTGATCCCCGTCTCGGCAGGCAGCCAGACCGATATCGTCGCGCGGCTGCTCGGCCAGCGCATGAGCGAGAACTGGGGCCAGCAGGTGCTGGTGGACAATCGTCCCGGCGCGGGCGGGACGGTCGCCGGCAACATGCTGGTGTCGGCGCAGCCCGACGGGCACACGCTGATGCTCAACTCGATCTCGCATGCGGTCAACGCGTCGCTCTACGCGAAACTGCCGTTCGATACGCTGAAGGACTTCGCGGGCGTCGCCCAGGTCGGCAGCACGCCCAACGTGCTGGTCGTGTCGCCGGAGGTGCCCGCCAGGAACCTGCGCGACCTGATCGCACTGGCGAAGTCCAGGCCTGGGCAACTGAATTTCGCCTCCGCAGGCATCGGTACCGGTACGCACCTGAACGGCGAGCAGTTCAAGCTCGCGGCCGGGATCGACATCGTGCATGTCCCGTTCAAGGGTACGCCCGAGGCGCTCAATGACGTCGCTTCCAACCGTGTCCAGATGTTCTTCGCGCCGCTGTCCCCCGCACTGCCTTTCGTGCGCGACCGCCGGGTGCTGCCGCTGGCGGTGAGCACGCAGCGCCGGGCGCCTGCGCTGCCGGAACTGCCAACCGTGGCCGAGGCCGGGCTGCCTGGCTTCGAGTTCGACCTCTGGCTGGGTATCCTCGCGCCGTCGAAGACACCCAGGCCTGTGGTCAAACTGATCAGCGCCGAGGTGCGCCGCGTGCTGGAACTGCCGGACGTACGCGAGCGGATGCTCGGGCAGGGCG
Source organism: Rhodocyclaceae bacterium (assembly GCA_020248265.1). NCBI lineage: Bacteria > Pseudomonadati > Pseudomonadota > Betaproteobacteria > Rhodocyclales > Rhodocyclaceae > Rhodocyclaceae bacterium. The sequence continues at coordinate 7,667 of JADCHX010000031.1, read as the reverse complement.
TCGATCCGCGCTACACCACGCCGGAGGAGTTCGACCGCTTTATCCGCAGCGAGGTCGACCGTATCGCGAAGATCGTCAAGGCTTCGGGCGCGCGGGTCGAGTAGTTCTGCGCGGTCGAGTGCGACCGGTATCGGGCACCGTTCCTGCATCGCAGGGCTGACACTGGATATCTGACCCCTGTGGGGTCAGACCCCAGCCGTTACCCCAGCCGTTCCAGGCGTTGCGGACGTTCCAGCCCTACCAGCCGATCGCAGCGCCGTCGCTGCGCGGGTCGCTTGCGCCTTCGACGACACCGCCCGGATGGGCGACGATCGCCCCGGCGTGTCCCATGGTTTCGTCGAATGCGCCATAAACCTCGACCTCGTGGCCCAGCGCCCGCAGCGCATCGACCACGACCGGCTCGAAGCGCGACTCGACCTTCAGGGATTGCGTCGCCTGGCCCCAGGTGCGCCCGAGCAGCCAGCGCGGTGCGCTGATCGCCGCCTGCAGGTCCTGTCCGTACACCACATGCCGCGTGAACACCGCGGCCTGCGTCTGCGGCTGGCCTTCGCCGCCCATCGTGCCGTAGACCATCACGCGGCCGTCGGACAGATGGGCCATCGCCGGGTTGAGCGTGTGGAAGGGCTTGCGGCCTGGCTCCAGCGTGTTCAGCGCGGCCGGATCCAGCGAGAAGGATGCGCCTCGGTTCTGCCAGTTGATGCCGGTGCCATCGAGCACGACGCCGCTGCCGAACTCGTGGTAGGTGCTCTGGATGAAGCTCACGGCGCGGCCGGCGCTGTCGACGACACCCATCCAGACCGTATCCGCCGGAGGCTGGGGCGCAGGCCAGGCCAGCGCCCGCCCGAGGTCGATGCGCGCGGCGCGGCGGTCCATCTCGGCCGCCGTGAGCAGCGACTGCGGATCGACGGTCATGTACTTCGGGTCGGTCACATGCCGGTCGCGCATGAAGAACGCCTGCTTGGTCGCCTCGACCATCCGGTGCAGGTAGGCGGCGCTGTCCGCAGGCACGGCTTCGAGGCCGAGGCGGTCGGCGATGCCGAGGATCGCGAGCGCCACCATGCCCTGCGTCGGTGGTGCCATGTTGTACAGCGTGCCGCGCGAATGCGCGAGGTGTACCGGCGGCCGCTCCATGGCCTGGTACGCGGCGAGGTCGGCTGCCGATACCGGGCTGCCCAGCGCCTTCAGGTCGGCGGCGATGCTGGCCGCGAGCTCGCCACGGTAGAAGTCGTCGGTGCCGGCGCTGGCGATACGCGACAGCGTGGTCGCGATCTTCCCCTGCTTCATCAACGATCCCGGAAGCGGCACTTCACCGCCCGGCATGAAGCGGGCCGCGAAGCCGGGCTGGTCGCGGATCTCGGCGAGCTTGGCGCGCGTGGTGTTCGTGTAGCTGTGGGTGACGGCGTGGCCGTGCGCGGCGTAATGGATCGCGTCGGCGAGCAGGCGTGACAGCGGCAGTCGTCCACCCAAGCGCTGCGCCGACAACTGCTGCGCAAGCCCCCAGCCAGCGATCGTGCCGGCAACCGTGTTCGCCGCGATCGGTCCGCGGAACGGGATCGAAGCCACGCCGTGCCCGGCGTACCAGTCGCGGCTCGCGGCCATCGCCGCCGGGCCGCAGGCATCGATCGTGGTGACTGGCTTGCCGGGCTCGTGCACCAGCCAGAACGCGTCACCGCCGATACCGTTCATGTGCGGATAGACGACCGAGATGGTCGCCGCTGCGGCGATCATCGCCTCGAGTGCATTGCCGCCCTCGCGCAACACGGCGACGGCGGATTCGCTGGCCAGTGAATGCGGTGCGGTCGCCATGCCGCGCGTTGCACGGGAAGTCTGGATTGCCACGATGAAGGTCCTCGAACGATGTACACCGCAGCTTACCGGAAGCGCCGGATGAATCGGGTCAGACCCGATCGGCCGGGCTGAAAGGTCCTGTTGGACGTGGCCCTCGCCCGATATCCGGGAAAATGGCAGGAAAATGGGGTCTGACCCCGGGGTCAGACCCCAGGGTCAGACCCCGGGGTCAGACCCGGATTTCAGCCTTGAGGAGTGGACGCGATGGATACCCTGCTGCGCAATGCGCGCATTCTCGGCCGTGACTACACGGCGACGTTCGATGTCGGCATCGAGGCCGGGCGCATCGCGGCGATCGAGCCGGCCGGGGTAATGCCTGCGGGCTACGCCGCCAAGGTGATCGATCTCGACGGGCGGCTGGTCGCGCCCGCTTTCGTCGAGACGCATATCCACCTCGACAAGAGTTGCATCCTGGACCGTTGCACCTCGGAGAAAGGCACGCTGGACGAGGCGATCTCGCAGGTGGCGCTGCAGAAGCGTTCGTTCACTGCCGAGGATGTCGCCGGCCGCGCGCGGCGTACGCTGGAGAATGCGATCGCGCAGGGCACCGGCGTGATGCGTACCCATGTCGAGGTGGATCCAGTGGTCGGGCTGCGGGGTTTCGATGGCGTGATGTCGCTGGTCGACGAATACCGCTGGGCGATCGACATCGAGGTCTGCGTTTTTCCGCAGGAAGGACTGCTCAACAACCCGGGCACGGACGAGTTGCTGGTGGCGGCAATGAAGCAGGGCGCGCGCGTGATCGGTGCCGCGCCGTACTGCGACAGCGACTCCCATGCGCAGATCGACCGCATCTTCGAGATCGCGCGCGAGTTCGACGCCGACATCGACATGCATCTCGACTTCGGCATGGCCACCGATCACATGGACATCGAGTACGTGTGCGAAGTGACCGAGAAATACGGCTACGGCGGACGCGTGGCGATCGGCCATGTCACCAAGCTGGCGCTGGTCGACCCGGAACGGTTTGCCCGCATCGCGAAGACGCTGGCCGAGGCCGGCGTCGCGGTGACCGTGCTGCCGGCGACCGACCTGTACCTGATGGGCCGCGACCGTACCCACGCAAAGCTGCGCAGCGTGCTGCCGGTGCATGAACTCCTCGCGTACGGGGTGAACGGCAACCTGTCCAGCAACAACATCCTGAATCCGTTCACTCCGTTCGGCGACTGCTCGCTGCTGCGCATGTCGAACCTGTACGCGAACATCTGCCACGTCGGCCGGCGCGACGAGATCCGCGAGTGCTTCGAGATGGTGACCCGTCGCTCGGCGAAACTGCTGCGCCGGGACGACTACGGCGTGGATGTCGGACGCGCCGCCGACCTGGTGGTGATCGACACCACGGCGCCCGAGCATGCAGTCGCCGAACTGCCGCCGGTACTGATGGGTTTCAAGCGTGGCCGGATGACCTTTTCCCGCCAGCCGGTTACCCTCCACCGTCCCTGACTGCCGTGACCGCCATGTCTTCGATCCTCGACCGCGATACCTTCAACGCCTTCGTCCGCGAGACCCATGCCGAACTGGCAGGCGCGGCTACCGGCCCGCTCTGCGGGCTGACCTTCGGCGCGAAGGACATCTACGATGTCGAAGGGCACGGGTGCACGTTCGGCAGCCCGACCTGGCTTGCCACGCACGCGCCGGCGAAGCACACGGCCGTGGCTGTGCGGCAACTGGTCGCCGCTGGCGCGACGCTCGTCGGCAAGACCCAGACTGCCGAACTGACCTACAGCCTGAACGGCGAGAACGTCCACTACGGCTCGGTGCTGAATCCGAATGCACCGGGACGCGATACCGGCGGTTCTTCCAGCGGTTCTGCCGCCGCGACGGCGGCAGGCCTGGTCGACTTCGCGCTGGGCAGCGACACCGGCGGCTCGGTACGCCTGCCGGCCAGCTTCTGCGGCCTGTACGGAATGCGTCCGTCGCACGGCCGCGTGTCGCTCGAGGGGGCCTGCCCGCTCGGTCCGTCGTTCGACACGGCGGGCTGGTTCGCGCGCGATGCAGCACTGTTCGAGAAGGTCGGACGCGTGCTGCTCGGCGACGACGCACCGGCGGCCGTGCCAGGCCGGCTGCTGCTGGCGGCCGACGCATTCGAGCGCGCAGGCCGTACGGTCGGCGATGCGCTGCAAGGCGCCGTAGCGAAGGTCGAGTCGGTGCTGGGCAAGGCCGAGCCGGTGACCGTCGCTGCGGAAGGCCTGGACGACTGGGGCATGAACGTGTTCCGCGTGATCCAGGCGCACGAGGCCTGGCAGTCGCTTGGCGCTTGGATCACCGAGCACAAGCCGGCGCTCGGGCCCGGCATCAAGGAACGCTTCCAGTGGGCATCCACCGTCGATCGTGCGATGCTGCTGGGGGCCGCCTCGAAGCGCGAAGAGGTCTCGCGGCGGATGGATCGCATGCTTGCCGGCAACGCGGTACTGGTGCTGCCAGCTTCCCCCGGCATCGCCCCGAAGATCGGCGCCCCGGCCGCCGAGATCGACGACTTCCGCGCACGCGCACTGGCGATCCTGTCCATCGCGGGCCTCGCCCGTCTGCCCCAGGTCTCGCTGCCGATGGCTACGCTCGACGGCTGTCCGCTCGGCATATCGTTGATCGCCGCGCGCGGCAACGACACCCTGCTGCTCGAACTCGCGAAGACGCTCGAGCACCAGATTCGGTGAATGTCGGCGCTGCCCTCGCCCTCAACGGCGCGGGCGGCGTTCGCTGAGCGATTCGAGGAACGCGACCAGGTCAGCGATCTCGCGCTCGTTCAGGTCGAGCGTGCGCAGCACGCTGTCGGTCGGCCGCGCGGGCAGATCGTCGCCCGGCTCACCATGTGAGTGTGGCATCGCGAGATGCAGCTTCACCGCGTCGATCGTGGAGTAGTGGCGGACGACATCGGTCAGCGTGGCCAGTGAGCCGTCGTGCATGTACGGCGCGGTGCGCGCGACATTGCGCAGGGCCGGCACGCGGAACTGGCCGTAGGCCTCGCTGGTCAGCGCGACATGCCGCGTGCTCTGGGCGGTCCTGCGCGCGGGGTCGTCGTTGAATCGCCCAAGCAGGGAGAAACGGCTCGACTGCAGTGCCTTGATGCCGTCATGTCGTCCCCAGTCGATGCGCCCGTCCGGGCGGCGGACGCTGATGCCGACCTTGTCGAACTCACCGTTGGTGAACTGCGGCCCGAAATGGCAGAGGTTGCACTGGGCGCGACCGACGAACAGTTGCAGGCCTCGCAGCGCGTCGGCCGGGTAGCGTACCTGGCCGCGCCGGTCGCCTCGCGCGAGTGCATCGCGATAGTCGTCGAACGCGCTGCGACCGCTGACCAGCGTGGCCTGGAAGGCCGCCATCGCCTTGCCGATGTCCGCGAACAACTGGCCATCGTCGACGTTGTCCGGGCGCTGGCCGAACACGCGCCGATAGCCGGATGCGAGGTCGGGCTCGCGCCGCACCCGGTCCACGACATGCCGTTCGGCGCTGCCCATCTCGCGCGGATCGAGCAGTGGCCGCAGGCTCGCCGCCCACAGGCTGTCGGTTGCGCCCGACCAGCCGAACCAGCGGTTGTAGCGGGCGTCGACGACCGATTTCGTGTTGCGGTCGGTGGGCGCTAGCCCGACCGCGACCGGCCGCCGGTCGGTGTAACCGAACTCGGGCACATGGCAGGTCGAGCAGGCGACGCTGCCGTCCGTCGAGAGGCGCGGATCGAAGAACAGCTTGTGGCCGAACCGGGCTGCCGCGGCCGAGCCTGCGACGCGATTGCTGGGGTCGGGCGAGGCAGGCGGTGGCCAGGGGCCATGGCCGAGGATCGCCTCGCGCAGGCTGGCATCGGGGGCTGGCGCTGCTCCGGATACCATCGCCGATGCCGTTCTCGGCCCTTGGGCCGCAAGGGCGGACGTGCCGCACAGCACTACCGCGAGCGCCAGCCCGAGCAGACACTCCGCGGTCGCGCTTCGGGATGGCATCAGCGGACCATCATCACCTGGGTGGCCCGCTCGACCGTGTCGCCCGCGCGCAGGTCGAAGACCATCTCCCACTGCCCGGGCATGTGGAACATCAAACCTTCGGCGCGATAGCGGTTCTCGCCGACGGGTTTCAGGGTCGGCTTGTAGTTCATGCCGTGCCCATGGGACGGCATGCGCGCATCGATGGCAACCGCCGTTGCCACGGCCGCACCCGCCTTCGCGCAGACCAGGATGTCTACCGAGAAGTGGCGGCCGACCGGAATCTTCTGCGGATCGGCACGCCATGCAATCGTGTAATTCGCAGAAGCGGTGCGCGCGCCGCCCGGCAGGCCGGTGCTGCAGTCCCCCGCCGCCTTCGCTGCGGGTGCGGCTGCAGGTTGCGCTGCGGCACCGGATGCCAGCGCAAATGCAGTGGCGGCTGCTGCGACCACCGCTTGCGCGCGGGTCTGCCGCAGGCGGGTGCAGCCTGGCCGCATCAGTTGCCGCCGATCGTCAACACGTCATGCCGGTCAGTGTTGGCGACCAGCCCGGGCGTGTTCGTGCCCGACTGCACCTGCCCGCTGACCACGTGCAGCCGGTTGCCGATGAAGTCGGCCGCCAGTCCGTGGCGCGGCATCGGCAACGGCGGCATGCGCGTCCAGCTGTTGGACTTCGGATCGAATGCATCGACCGCGGCGAAGGTCGCCCAGAAATCACGGTGCCGCATCTCGCCGCCGATCACGTAGAGGCGGCCGCCGTGCACGCCCCAGGCCACCGCACTGCGCGGGTTGGGCATGGGCGCCATCAGTCGCCCCCAGCTGTCGGTCGCCGGGTTGTACTCCTCGACGATATCGGTATTGGTTGCGGTGGTGATGAACACCGAGCCGAGCCGGCCGCCGATCACGTAGATGCGCCCATCGACGACCCCGGCAGCGGCGTGGTTGCGCGCGGTCGGCATGTCGGCGCGGGTCGACCACGCGTTGGTTGCCGGATCGAATACCTCGTGGGTGCCGAGGGCTCGGTGGGGGCGGGCCGGATGAAGGGCGGTCTCTTTCGATCCGGGATGCAGCCCCGCGCCGCCGATCAGGTGGATCCGGTTCTCGATCACGACCGCGTTGTGGGCACCGCGCGCCATCGGGGCGGGGGCCAGGGCGCGCCATGAATCGGCCACCGGGTCGTATTCCCAGGAGGTACGCACCGGTGCCCATGCGGCGTCGCCCTTGGCCGGCAACTCGAAGCCGCCGAACATGTAGATCTTCCCGTTGACGGTGGCCAGTGCCACATGGTGCAGGAACGCCGGCATGTCGCGCTTGCGCGTCCAGCGGTCGCCGGCCGGGTCGTATTCGAACACCATCCCCATCGGCTTCCAGCCGGGAGCGAGGCCACCGAACACGTACAGCTTCCCGCCGGCGGCGATGCCGTAGACCTCCTCGGCACCGACGGGGATCGGCGCGGCACTCGACCACTTCTGCGCGTGGGCCGTGCCGGGCGCCGCAAGGCCCAGCCCAAGGGTCAGCGTCAGGGCCAGGGCCAGGGTCGCGGCCAGCGACCGCTTTGCGGCGACGTTGGCCACGCGGAATCGGGTGATGGCTTGCATGTGCATTCCTCCAGGGTAGGACACTGCGGGTCTGCCCGGCACCGACCCGGCGGACCTTCCAGGCTCGGCCGGGAGTGGCGACTGCGTCGCTGCCCGCTCCGGCACCATCGTAAACGCGTCGCGGCCGGCTGACCAGCTATGCTTGTGGCCACCCCGCAATCAGTCCCGCATTTCCAGGGTATCGAAGATGATCGTCTACCTGCACGGATTCAACAGTTCACCGCAGTCGCTGAAGGCCCGCCTGGTCGAGGCGCGGATGGCCGACCTCGACCTGCTCGACCAGCTGGCCTGCCCCGCGCTGCCGCACTCGC
>JADCHX010000030.1 GCA_020248265.1 Rhodocyclaceae bacterium | reverse complement strand
GCCGTCGCGCAGCGCAATCGTCGGCCCGGCGTAGTCGACGAACAGCTTCTCCCCGGCACGGTGCACCTGGCGCATCGAGCGCTTGAGCGACTGGGCATGGGCGCGGTAGTGCTCGAAGAACTGCGTTCGGCCCCAGGTGCGGCCTACCTCGCGTCCGAAGCCTCCGAGCCCGTCGCCACCCGCTTCGTCAAATCGATCGAGAAGGCCTTCGCAACCTTGCAGCACGCGCCGGCCATCGGCACCCCGCGCGAGCGCTTTGCGCCCGGCCTCAGGGTGATCTTCCAGTCGCCCTACGCAATCTACTACCTGCCGTCAGAGCAGGGCATCCTCATCGTGCGTGTCCTTCACGGCGCGCGCGACGTCGCAGCCGTTGCCGATCTGGGTGGATTTGAAGGGTGACATAGGCGGTTCCTCCGCGCTTCCCACCACGATCCAACCGTCCCAGGGTGCCCCCAGCGCGCCAGTTCCCCCGAAGTCAGCGCCAGGAAGTCCTTGCCGTGCAATTCCGCGACCATCGCTCGCGCCGCATCCCGCGTGGCAACCGGCCGCACCCCGGGTGGCAGCGGCACCGGCACGCCATCGGCCCACACTCCGACCGATTCCGGTAGCGCCGAGTTGGGCCGGTAATCGACCCGAGGTTATTCTGCTGCGCGTGGTCCCTGCCCCAGGGTCATTCCGGCCGCGCGCCAGACTCCTGAGCGAGCTTCGCCCACTTTGGTGCCTGGTCGCTCAGGTAGGCAGTCATGCCTTCCGGCGTGCTGGGCACGATCCGGTCGACCCCGCGCGCTTCGAGGATCGCGGCAAAGGAGGGCGTCTTCAACAGGCGGGTGATGTCGGTGTTGAGCCGGGCGATGATCGGCTCGGGTGTCCTTGCCGGCGCCCACACGGCGTACATGGCGGTGGTCTCGAAACCGCGCATGCCGCTGCCTTCGTCCATCGTCGGCACGTCGGGCAGCGAACGCGATCGGGTCGAGGAAGTCACCGCTATCGCGCGCAGTCGGCCCGCGCGGATCGCCGGCAATGCGCCGGCTACCGTCGGGAAGAACAGCGGCACATGGCCTGCGATCGTGTCCGCGAGCGCGGGCCCGCTGCCCTTGTACGGGACATGGGTCACCTTTACCTTCATCATGCTGCTGAACAATGCGCCGGACAGGTGACTGGTACTGCCAGTGCCGAATGATGCGTAGGTGATCATGTCAGGCTTGGCCTGCGCCAGGGCGATCACCTCGCGTACGGTCCTGGCCGGGAATGCCGGGTTGGCGACGAGTGCATGCGCAGCCTCGCCGATCAGGGTCACGGGCGCGAAGTCGGTGATGGTTTCGTACGGCACCTTCTTGTAGAAAGCCGCGTTGATCAGGTGGGTGGACGCGCTGTGGAACATGATCGTATAGCCGTCCGGCGCGGCGCGCGCGACCGCTTCGGCGCCGATCAGACCGTTGGCCCCACCACGATTGTCCACCAGCACCTGCTGGCCGAGTGGGCCGGTCATCGCTTCGGCGAGGACCCTGCCGAGGATGTCGTTGCCACCGCCCGGCGGCCACGGAATGACCATGCGCACGGGCTTGCCCGGCCAGGGCTGCGCAACGGCCGCCGCGGCGGAAAGGGTTGCGATACCAAGGACGATCACCCGGGCAGAGGCGAGCATGCGGTTCATGGCGGCTTCCTTTTCAAGGTGGGGCGAGAGGGCGCGGCCGAGCCGGTACGTCGGCAGGTCAGTGCTGTGCGTCCGGCAGTGTCACGAGCAAGCCGTCCAGGGCGTCGGTGATCGGTATCTGGCAACCAAGGCGGCTGCCCGGCCTGCGCTCGGCCACGACGAAGCCGAGCATGTCTTCCTCGATAGCACTGACCGGCGGCATGAGGTCGAGGAAATCTCCGGCCACGTAGACGTGGCAGGTTGCGCATGCGCACTCGCCGCCGCAATCGGCACTGATGCCCTCGATACCGTTGTCTACGGCGGCGCGCATCAGCGTGGTGCCGGCATCGGCCTGCACCTGATGTTCGCGGCCATCGGGCGATCGGAAGTGGATGACGGGCATGGCTCAGTATCCGGTGGCGGGGTCGACGACGTTCAGCGGGGGCCGCCCTGACATCAGGCGGCGCAGGTTGCGGCAGGCGAAGTCCATCGTGTGGTCCATGTAAGTATCGAGGTCGTCGGACGACACGTGCGGCACGATGACCAGGTTGGGCACGGCCCAGAGCGGCGAATCGGCCGGCAGAGGTTCGGGGGCATGTACGTCGAGGATCGCGCCGCTGATCCACCCTGCGCGAAGCAGGGCCTCGAGCGCCTCGTGGTCGAGTACACCCGCGCGCCCGATGTTGATCAGTCCCGCACCCTTCTTCATGGACTCGAGCGCGCGTCGGTCGAACAATCCCCGGGTGGCCGGCGTCAACGGTGTTGCGATCACGACGAAATCGGCCCCCTTCAGCGCCTGGCGCAACTGCGCTGGGCGGTAGACCCGATCAACCCCGGGTACCGGGTCGCCTGAAGCTCGTACGCCCGTCACCCGCAGCCCCAGCCGGCGTCCGGCCCACACGGCCGCGCGGCCCATGTCGCCGAGCCCGACTACGGCCAGAGTCTTCCCGGCGATGGCGGAGGTGAATATCTGGTCCCAGCGACGATCACGCTGGCTGGACACGATCGCCGGCAGCCGGCAGTTGAGCGCGACCAGTGACATCAGCAGGAACTCGCGCACCTTCGCGACATGGACGCCGCTGTTGTTGGCCAAGCGTACGCCCGGGGGCAGCCAGTCGAGCGGCAATACCGCCTCGATGCCTGCACCGATCATCTGCACCAGTTCGAGCATCGGCGCCGCCGCCGCGAGCTGCGCGCCGCGCGGGAATCGGGGATCGCGCACGACGTCCCCCGAGGTGATCAGCATCCGTGCGGTGGCAAGCTGTCGCGCCAGGTTCCGGAAATCGGCGCCGCAGGTGAAGCGTGTCTGGGCGGCGAGTTCCGGATGCCGGCGCTGCGTGGCGCGGGCGAGCGCCGGGGTGAGCCAGAAGATTCTCGGCTTCGCCGTGCAGTTCTCGAGATGGACGTGGAACCGCGCCGGATCGATCACGGCAAACGCTCGCAGGCGACGGGTTGCGGCGTGCATCCGTGTGCGTTGACCGGGATCAGGTCCTGTGGACACGCGGAAAGCACGACCAGGCAATCGCGCAGCGCACGGAACGTCACGCTGGCACCCACGGCGGGTTCTGGGGCTTCGACGACCATGTGCCGGTGCTCGTGGAAGCGGGTGTTCATGAACAGGTTGAGCGGGGTCGGAACATAGGAGATGTTCACCCCGAACGGCTCGATCGCAGCACGCAGGTTGTCGGCGCAGTTAGCATGGTGGCCGGAATAGCCGAGCAACCGATAGCGCGCAGCGTCGCAGGCGGCGAACAGCATGCAGTGCACGCCTGGCGAATCGTCCTGATCGAGCCGAAGCAGGGGTTCACGCAAGTCCGTGAAGAGCGTATCGCCCGGCAGCGGCTTGATGCGTCCGAGGGTCACCACCGAATGCGGCATCGAGAGGTGCTCGCTGCTGCCGTCGACGAAGGCCCACATGTCGACCACCTGCCCGCCGTGGGTATTGATGACGCGCAGTGCCTGTCCTGCATGCAACGGCACCGCTGTGCCGGACCGCGCCGGTATCTCGATGATGGCCATGCAATATGGTAACCATCCGTCATTCGATTTACCATTCATCGACTGCCCGACGAAAGACAACCGGAGCCTGCCTCGCCATGGATCTGTTCGACCCGCGCACCTATGAAGCCGTCCGTCGTCCGCTGCTCGAAGCGGAAACTCTGCCGGTCGAGTGCTACACCTCCCCGGAGTTCTTCCAGCGGGAGATCGACACGATCTTCATGAAGGTCTGGAACTTCATCGGCCGCGTCGACTTCATCCCCAACCCGGGCGACTACTACACGCAGGATTTCGCTGGCGTCCCTCTGCTGATCGTGCGACGCGACGATGGTGAGGTACAGGCGTTCGTCAACTCCTGCCGGCATCGCGGTGCGAAGGTCGCCACCGGGCAGGGGACGTCCAAGGGCATCAAGTGCGGCTATCACGGCTGGATGTACAAGACCGACGGCACGCTGGTCGCGGCGCCGGGAATGGCGTCCTCGAAGTGTTTCGACAAGGGCGACTACCCGCTGCTGAAGGTGCGCACTGGTACGTGGGGCGGGTTTGTCTTCGTCAACTTCGATCCGGAGGCGGAAAGCCTCGAGCACTATCTCGGCAACATAAAGACCCCGTTCTCCAGCTATCACTTCGAGAACATGGTCTGCACCCGGCGCAAGGTGTACGAGATCGCCTGCAACTGGAAGATATATGTCGAGAACGCGATGGAAGCGTTCCATGTGCCGCATGTCCACAGGGCAAGCATCAACCGGCAGCGCGGTAGCGTCGCCAACGACCGCACCTTCGATTCGACGGCGGGCGACTGGGTGGTGATGCACAAGGAACATGAAGGAACGCGCGCGGTGATCCTCGGCGACGCCGCCTTCCCGCGGATACCCACCCTGGACGGCAAGGCCGCCAAGGGCACCTACTATCCGCTGATCTATCCCAGCACGATGCTCGGCTGCGCGATCGACTGCATGTGGTACCTCGAGATCCACCCGGTGACCGCCACCACGATGCGTTTGATCGTTGGGTCTTGCTTCCCTAAGGAAATCACCCAGCGTGCCGACTTCGACGAAGTGGTGCAGAACTACTACCGGCGCTGGGACATGACGACCCAGGAAGACATCGATATCAGCATCCAGCAGCAGCAGGGAGTGTCGAACCGGTTCAGCCGGCCGGGGCGCCTGTCGGAGCATGAGCCGCTGGTCCATGCCATCGATAACTGGGTGCTCGACCATGTGCTCGGGGTCGAAGGTCGCAAGCGTACGTTCGAAGGCTTCAGCCTGACCGACCTCGACGTGCTGCCCGAGAACGTCGTCGCCTGAGGCACTCGCAGCTGACGCAACGGATGCAGCAGGAGCGGCCCTCTGGCTTGGATCGCGTATCCCTGCCGGTTCAGACCGCCTGCTCGCAGCGTATCCAGTCGAGGATCATCTCGCCGTAGATCCGCGTGGCACGCTCGACGTTGCTGATGCTGCACCATTCGTCGGTCTGGTGCGCCATCGAGGGCTCGCCTGGACCAAGGATTATCGCAGGCACATGCCCCAGCGCTGGCCCGAGCAGCGACGCATCACTGAAGTAGGTGGCGGTGCGTATTTCGGCTGCGCGACCAGTGACCCGCGATGCCACGTCCATCACGCGTCGGACCCATGGGGTTTGCGGGTCCGTCCAGACCGCTGGCAGGTCGACCAGCACCTCGATGTCGGCGCGTTCATTCATCTGCGCGGCGAGCGCTGCGCGCACGGTGGCGTGGTCCATCGACGGCACCGTACGGATGTCGAGCTCGAATACCGCTCGATCCGGCACCGAGTTGATATTGATCCCGCCATGGAAGGTGCCCACGTTGAGCGTCGGCCCGCCGAGCACCGCGTGTCGGTCACAGCAGAAGTCGAACGGGGTGATGCGGTCGATCGCGGCCACCGCCTTGCAGATCGCGTTGTCTCCCTGTTCCGGCATCGATCCGTGCGCAGTCTTGCCCTCCATCACCGTGCGTAGCCAGAGTGCACCCTTGTGCCCGACATAGACGACGTTGTCCGTGGGCTCGCAGACCACGAGCGCGCCGGCGCTGCCGAGATGCGGCCCGGCGGCGAGTACCCGGGCCCCGTCACAGCCGGTTTCCTCGCCGGCGGTGATGATCAGCAGCAACTCGGCTTCCGGTGGCGCCGCGATGGCCGCGCAGACGAACGCCGCGATACCGCTCTTCATGTCGCTCGTGCCACGTCCGTGAATGCGGCCATCGTGTACCACCGCGTCGAAGGGCGGGTGCGTCCAACGGCGGGTCCCCAGTGGCACCACGTCGATATGTCCGGTGAAGGCGATGGGACGATTGCCCGCCGCGCCGCCTGCGTAGCCGCGCCGGGCGACGAGGCTGGCGCGCTGGGCGTCGGTGCCAAGCGGAATCAGCGAGGTTTCGAAGCCCGCCGTATCCAGCAGTTCCTGCAACAGGCGGGCGCACTGCATCTCGTTGCCCGGCGGGTTTATGGTGTCCATCCTTACCAGCCGCTGCGTCAGTTCAACCGGCTCCAAGTGCCGCTCCCATCACAGGTCGAGTACCAGTCGGGCGCTGCGGGCGCGTGAAACGCAGGCCATCAGCGTGCGGTTAGCGGTCCTTTCTTCGCCGGAAAGGATGAAGTCGCGATGCTCGGGCAGGCCGTCCAGGACTGCTACTTCACAGGTCCCGCACACACCTTCCTCGCAGGCGGTCGGCAGATGTACGCCGTATTCGCGCAGCGCCTGCACGATGGACCGCTCCGCCGGTACCGTGAGCGTCCCGCCGCTGCGCGCGAGATGGAGTTCGAACGCGGTGGGCGCCGCATAGTTCGCGACAAGAGGCGGGGCGGCAAAGTACTCGTGATGGACATGCTCGACGGGCCAGTGCGTGCTTGCCTTCAGCGCAGCATCCATCAATCCCGCGGGACCGCAGATGTAGAGGTGGCGGCCGGGCAATATCGGCTCGAGCAGCCCGCGAACATCCAGTACAGGCAGTTCGCTGAAGTGGGTGTGCACCGTGCCTCCGGGCAGCGCGCCGATCTCGGACAGGAACGCGGCATGGTCTGCCGACCTTGCGCAGTAGTGTAGCGTCCACGGGCGACCAGCCGCAGCTAGCGTGTGCACCATCGCGACGATCGGGGTGATGCCGATGCCACCTGCAACGAAAAGGCTGGACTCCGCCGCATCGGCCAACGGGAAGTGGTTGCGAGGGCACTGGATAGCGAGCGTGCTGCCCTCTTCGATACGAGCATGCATGCTCAGCGAACCACCGCGTCCGTCCTTCTCCCGCTTGACCGCGATCAGGTAGCTGTCACGATTCGCCGGATCTCCGCAGAGGGAGTACTGGCGAACCTTACCGCTCGGCGTATGCACGTCCACGTGCGCCCCTGCGGTGAACGGCGGCAACGGACGTCCGTCGCGAGCAACCAGTTCGAAACCGAGGATATCCCGCGCGAGCTCGCGAATCTCGCGTACTTGGGCAAGCCTGAGTTCAGCGCCGGGCAACCCACCTGGTGCGGTCATCAGTACGCGCGGGCCAGATCGACCACATTTGTCAGCGGCTGCCCCGACCAATGTCGCCGCAGGTTCTCGAAGAAGATATCAAGCGTACGCGGGATGTACGCGTCGATGTCGTCCGACAGCACGTGCGGCGTGATGATCAGGTTGGGCGTGTCCCACCAGGGCCAGTCCTCGGGCGGTGGTTCTGGCCATGTGACATCGATCATCGCCCCGGCCAGATGCCCACTGCGCAAGGCGCGGTCGAGGGCCGCGGGATCGACCAGGCCGCCCCGACTCATGTTGGCCAGGCTGGCGCCTTTCTTCATCAGGGATAACTCGGTCTCGCCGATCACGAAACGCGATTCAGGCGTCAGCGCGAGATTGATCATCACGAAGTCGGCCCGAGGCAATAACGCGTGCAAGGCCTGTGGCTGGTGCATCTCATCGACAGAGGGATGCGCTGCGCCACTTCGCCGGATGCCAAGCACCTTCATGCCGCACCGCTTCGCCTCTTCCGCGATGCCGCCACCAATGGCTCCGACGCCCACGATGAGCACTGTCTTGCCGTCCAGGGTCGAGGTGAAGACACGGTTCCATTCGCGCCGGCGCTGGGACCCGTTCAGCTCGGGCAGGCGCGAATTGAGCATCATCAGCACCATGATTCCAGACTGTGCCGCCTTGGGCACGTGGGCGCCGCTGTTCGTGAGCAGCGTGACCCCGGGCGGACACCAGTCGAGAGGTAGCAGGTAGTCGACTCCGGCGCCGAGTACCTGCAGCAGTTCAAGCGCGGGTGCGTCGGCTGCCAGAGTCCTGTGCGGGAACCGGTAGCTGATCATCGCCTCGGCCGTCTTCATCTCGGCGGCGTAGATATCCTCGTCCCAGCCCCAGGTGGTATGGATGTTCGCCGCGACGTCCGGGTGGCGGGCGAGGGCGGTCTCGTACTGATGCTCGTGGACGATGAACACAGGCATCATCTTCCGCGAGTTCTCGATGTGGATATGCATGGTCATGTCAGCCGTTGGCAGCGGGCGACCCGATGACCCGGTCGAGCACGCGGTTGGCGATGCGATGCACGATATGCTCTTCGAGCGACAACCGTCCGGGGCGATAGCTGCCGGAGGCCATCGAGCGCTGGATGTTCGGGTTGATGCCGAGGTCTTCGAGCACGATCTGCGAGTACTTCTCGTAGTAGGCGGGGCCGACGATCTGGTCGAAGTCCGGGCGCTCGACCGTCGAGCGCGGGAAGGCCCAGTTCTCGTACAGGCGCAGCTTGCCTGGACCTTCGGGAAGATACTGGCGGAACTTCATGTACGAGGATGTCAGGATGACCTGCACGCTCGGCTGGATCCAGATGTGGTACAGCCCTTCGTTCTGCTTCTTGCTCAGCCCTTCGATCGGCGGCAGCCCGGAATAGGCGACGATACTGCGCCGGCTGTACATGGCTTCCCATGGGCCAGCCTTGCCGCTCTCGAAGCTCCAGTTCTGCGGGTTTTCCGGATCCATATGCTTTCGGTGGATGGTCATCGCGTGATAGTTCTCGAACGCGTTTTCCAGCCAGACCTTCCAGTTGCACTCGACCTCGTAGGTGTCGCGCCGGGTCCACTGCATTTCCTCGAGTCGATACGCCGCGAGGAAGGCAGGCAGTTCGCCGAGCCACTCGAGCAGTGGCGCCGCCTCGGCGTCAAACGTCACGAAGATGAAGCCGCCCCACGACTCACAGCGCACCGGCGTCAGGCTGTGGTCTTCCATGCGGAAACCCTCGACGCCAGCCATCGGGGGCGGATTGCCGGGTACGCTGACCAGATTGCCGCCGAGTGAATAGGTCCAGCTGTGGTACGGGCAGACCAGCGCGCGGCACTTGCCTTCGCCCTCGGTGATGATCGCGCCCCGATGTCGGCACAGTGCCGAGTGGACGCGGACCTGCCCCGTCTCGTCGCGTACGACGATCAGCGGCTGCTTGACGAGCTCGATCGTGTAGAAGTCGCCAGGCGCCGGGATCTGCTCGACGCGGCCGACGCAGAGCCAGTCCTTGCGGAAGATCGACTGCACCTCACGCTGGTACCAGGCATCGGACGCGTAGCACCAGCCAGGCAGCGCGCTCGCCTGGTGCAAGGGCAGCCGGGCAGCCGCATAGGTTTCAGGCGCGAACATATCCACCGTCATGGTTTCCTCTTATGTGCGGCAACTAGTCGACCAGTATGGTAACCGATGTAGTGGTGCCTACTGGCTGGCGGCCTCGGCAAAGGCGCGTCAATCCAGACGTATGCCGGCATTCTTGATCGCTTTTGACCAGCTCGCGTTCTCGCGCTCGAGGATTTTTCCGAACTCGGCGGGCGTTCCGCCCACCGGCGTCGCCCCCATGGCGGCGAGACGATCCCGGAAATCGGGGAGCGTCAATGCCTTGGACGTGGCGCTGGCCAAACGTTCGGCTGCAGCCGGCGGCACGCCCGCAGGAGCGACCACGCCGTACCAGGCCGTGACATCGAAACCGGGGATGCCTGCTTCTGCCACCGTGGGGATCTTCGGCGCCATCGGGTTGCGGGCGGGTGTCGCCACGCCCAGCGCCTTCAGGCGCCCGGACTGGATGTGGGGCAGCGCCGATACCAGTTCGACCGACATGAACTGCACGCGGTTGGCCAGCAGGTCCTGCAGCGCCGGTGCCGTACCCTTGAACGGTACCTGCAGCAGGGTCACGCCGGCCGCAGCCTTGAACATCTCTGCCGCGATGTGGTGCGGCGTACCCTGGCCTGCCGAGCCATAGTTGAGCTGGTTGGGACGGGCCTTCACGTGTTCGACGAACTCCCGCAGGTTGTTCACCGGAATTTCGGCGGGTATGACCAGCACGTGCGGGACGAACGCGACCATCGTGATCGGCGCGAAGTCGGTGGGCTTGTACGGAAGCGGCTGCAGCGCAGGGTTGATCGAGATGACCGACGTCGATCCCATCAGCAGCGTGTAGCCGTCGGCTGGCGCACGCGCCACGAGATCGGAACCGATCGCGCCTGCGGCCCCGCCCCGGTTGTCCACGATCACCGGTTGTCCCAACGGTTCCGCGATGTGCTGCGCGACCAGGCGACCGATGGTGTCCACCGCACCGCCCGGTGGCCAGGGCACGACCAGGCGGATCGGCTTGACCGGGAACTGCGCTTGGGCAACGGCAGTGCCTGTGCAGGACACGGCGACGAGGCAAAGCAGCAAGCGGTGAAACGTGCGCATGAAGGCTCCCGACTGTTGAATGGCGCTCTGAGGGGTGGACCAAACAGTCAGTCTAGAAGCGGCTTCTCGTGCTAGTCAACTAGATATCCAATGACTTTCTTCATGCGACTTTCTGGGGCGACGATGCATCGGAACGGTGCATGTTCTCGCCGCTTCGGCTGCTCGCGCCGTAGTCTTCGGCATTACCGATGTGCGCCCGCATCCGGCGCTCCGCTTCATCCGGATCGCGCTCTTCCAGCGATTCGAGGACCAGCTCGATCTCCCGGAAGGCCAGGTGCATCCGTTCGGGCGGCGACGGATTCGTGTGCTTCAACCACTGGGCTTTCTCGTGCAGGTTGAGAAGGATGCCGGTGATCACCTCGTTGCCCGAGACCTTGTAGATAGCCATGTGGAACATGGCATCGAGTTCATTGAAGTCTTCGATAAGGTCCAGCGTGACGTCGGCGGCGCCTTGCGGCGCCAGGCGCCTGAAAGCGACACGAAGCCGTCGCAATTGCTCGGCATCCATCTGCAGGGCAGCGAAGCGTGTGACATGGGTTTCGAGCAGGAGTCGGCACTCGAAGATGTCACGGATCTCCTGCTCGGTTAGCGCGCGAACATAGGTGCCGCTCTGCGGGCTCACCGCGATGAAGCCCTCGCCGTTCAGGCGGGCAAAGGCCGTACGGATCGGCGATCGCCCGCAGCCGAGTTCGTCCCCCAGGCGGGCCTCTGACAGCTTACCCCCGGGCGGATAGACCGCCTGGATGACCCGACGCTTGATTTCTTCGTAGACCTGCGTCGCCACTCCCTGAGCATCCTTGATCTTCACGATGTCGTCACCGAAACACCATCGATGGTAGCGCCAAATCTGGCGCCGCCGATAAGGATAGTTGTCGCCGAACACACTCAGCTACGCGATCGCTGCCTGAAGTCGCTGTCACCGACACTTCGTTCCTGGACTGACCGTCAACTCGCGCCCGTCCCGCCCCTGCTCACACCGACTTCGTCGTACGGCGAGAGGGAGAATAGCGGCGGGCGACCTACTGTGGCTCGACCCCTGCTGCCTTCACCATTGCCGCATAGCGTCTGATGTCTTCAGAGACGAACTTCTGGAATTCAGCCGGCCCGACGACCTCCGGATCGAAGCCACCAGAGCGCACGTAATCCAGCACCTTCGGCTCGTATACGGCTTTCGCCAGTTCCTGGTGTAAACGGCTCGCGATCGCCATCGGCGTGCGTGCCGCCGAGAACCAGCCAAACCAGCCGCCGGGCACGATGTAGCCAGGAATCCCTGACTCGGCGACCGTCGGCACGCTTGAAGCAGCGGGCAGACGGGCCTTGCCGGTGAATCCGAGCGCGCGGACCCGGCCGGATTGAATGTGCTGCATGACTACAGGTGGTGGCGCCATGATGAATTCCACCTCGCCGCTCATGACGGCAGTCAGCGAAGGGGCCATGCCCTTGAACGGCACGTGCAGCAGGTTCAGCTTGCCAGTCACTCCCAGCAGCGCTGCCGCCAGGTGGAGGGTGTTTCCCACGCCAGCCGATCCGTACGAAACAGGCTGCTCCCGCGCCCGTGCGAGAAAGTCCTGCAGGGACTTGTAACGGCTGTTCTGAGGCACGAGAAGGAAGTAGCCGGCACCCTGCACGAACTTCGCAATCGCCGTGAAGTCCCGCTCGACATCGAACGGCAACTTTCGGTAGATGCTCGGGTTGATCGTGAACGATGGCGAGGTATGGAGCAGCGTGTACCCGTCGGGCGAGGACCGCGCCACGATTTCGTAGCCGATGATTCCGTTCGCGCCTGCCCGGTTGTCGATGACGATCGACACGCCCATCTGGTCGGCCACCTGCGCTGCCAGCGACCGTCCGATCGCATCGTTGGTACCACCTGGGGGGAACGGCACTACCAGCCGGATCGGCCGGTCTGGCCACGCAGCCCACGCGGCTTGTGCGAGTCCCGCAAGAAAAAGCGCTGCAATCAGACGCCTAACGAACATGCTCATCCTCCTGTCCGAAAGCCTGGTGGCTGGCCGCTCGCGGCGGCTCTGATTCCAGCGCTTCCGATCGATCTAAGCCAGCCCTGCGTACTCGCGCGCGTAAACCGCAGCCTCCTCGATGGCGGACACCGCCCCCGGGAACACTCGGTTCATCGTGACGAACCCATGCGGCAGGCCGGGATATCTCCTGAGCGTAGTCGCTACGCCCGCCGCCTTGAGCGCCTGTTCCATGAGCAGCGTGTCGCGCAACAGCGGGTCTTCGTCACCCACGCCCAGCCATGTCGGCGGCAGCCCCGCAAGTTCGTTGCGCAACGGCACCGCCTGCGGCGTTACTTGCTGCCAGGGCGTGCCGAGGTATTGGGTCCAGACCCACTTCGAGTAGGCTCGCGTCTGATCGGTCGGCCCTTCGAAGTTGCCGTAGAAAAGCAGCAGGCCCTTGACTGATCTGTCACCGATCGCGCGCAGCCGGGACGCGGCGAGTACGCTCAGACTCGCGCCTGCAGACTCGCCCCAGAGCAGGATGGATTTGCCGTCGACGCCCAGACGTTGACCGTTGGCGTTGATCCATTCGACGGCACAAATGACCTCGTCGCGCTGCTGCGGAAAATGCGCTTCGGGCGCGCAGTGGTAGTCCACCGAGCAGACCGGAAGACCGCTTTTCAGCGCACACAGCCGCGCAGTGCGATCGTGGGAGTCGAGATCTCCTGCCCACCAACCTGCGCCCCGGACGAACAGAACGGCAGGTTTCCCACGTGAGCCCGTCGGGTAGTAAAGGCGCAACCGGAGCGGTCCGGAAGGCCCCTGCAGTTCGTGGTCTTCGATTTCAGGTACCGGCGGCGGATCCTCCGCCAGAAAGGCGAAGTAGCGCTGCTGCGTGGCCCGCGCTTCTTCGAGACTGGCAGCAGTCGGATCAGCGTTCGTAACGCCCGCTGCCCGCAGACATTCCAGCGCAGCCTGATACTCCGGGGAAATACTCACCCCCGGACTCAGGCGCGAGCGGCGTTGATCCGGGGGGCGTCCGCCTCAGGCGCCTCCAGCGTAAATCGCCAGCCGTGGCTGATCAGCTTGTCAAGCATGCCCTGACCGTGTTTATCGACGATCTTCTGCCCCCAGAGCGGGGATAAGCCCACGTCGTCAAAATCCTCGGGCTGGCCCTGGATGATCACCAGCAGGTGCGCATTCTGGTCGGACACATTCACAAAGCGGCGCGTCACCGCCGGGGGCACCGCGAACAGGTCGAAGGGCTCCAGAACGACCTTCTCCTGTCCCTCGTCACCCCACTGCAACTCCCAACGGCCCGAGAGCGGCATGAACGTCTCATGCGTCTTCCAGTGCACATGCAGCGCCGGGCCATCGCCCGGGGTGCACTCGGCAATGCCGATACGGAAAACGCCCTTGTCGCCGCCGACGACGGCAGGGTTTGGCGACAGGTGTCCCCCGACAGACTGGGGTGCCATCACCACATAGTTCGCTTTGGGATTGATGAGCCGGATCACCTCGAAGGGGATGCCGAATTCCTTCTCGAAGTGGGCACCGCGCGGCTTGAGTTCCTTGAACCTCGCGATACGACTCTTCATTTCTTCTTGCGTGGGTGTGATGGTCTTCACTTGGAGTTCCTCCGTCGATGACAGGTTGTTCTTTTGTCGTCACGATGCACCGAATTTTCAGTATAGACGGACGTAAACGACCAGTGCAATCAACGCCTCGCACACAAAAATCCGGACACTCTCCATCGGCTCAGCGCCCCACCGTGGCCCCCCGAAACAACTGCGCCGGCCGAAACGCCCCCACCCGGAACTCCCCATCCACCGGCACCAGCAGGTCCCGATCCGACAGGCGTCGCCGGAAGCTCGACTTGTCGAGCGGATGCCCGAGCACATGCTCGCAGAACGATTGCAGTTCACCGAGCGTGAACGCGTCCGGCAGGCAGCCGAACGGCAGGTCCAGCACGTCGATGTCAGCGCGCATCGCACGCACTGCCTTGTCGACGAGCGTGGCGTGGTCGAAGGCCAGCGGCGCCGCGATCGCCTCGTCCACGCTGCGCCAGGCGAGTGCTTCGATGCGCTTGCCTGCGCTGAAGTCGGGCGCGTCGGCCGGGACCAGCCCCCGATAGACGACGCTCAGCGCCCAGGGCGCACGCGGATCGCGCTGGGGTCCGCCCACCGCGCACAGCTGGCGCAGCAGCGGCAGCGGCGCGCCCAGGCGCTCGGTGGCCACGCGCTGTGCTCCGGCTTCGAGCGAGGCGTCGAGATCTACCCGCAGCACCCCGCCGGGCAGTGCCCAGCGTCCGGCATGCGGCGCCTCGGCGCGTCGGGCGAGCAGGACCTGCAGCATGCCCTCTCGCACCGCGAAGACCGCGAGCTCGAGGCGGGTGAAGGGCATCGGATGGATCGGGGGAGTGGATGTGGCAGCCATGCTGGGTGGACCTGAGTTTGATAGTTGCATCGTACACCTAACACGTGCATACTGTGTTCGTTGTGGGATGCAACTAAGGAGGTTCTGATGACTGCTTACGATGTGATCGGCGATATCCACGGCTATGCCGCACCGCTCGAGGCGCTGCTGCGGCGGATGGGCTACGTCCCGAGCGGGAAGGGCTGGCGCGCGCCGTACGGCCGGAAGGCCGTGTTCGTCGGCGACCTGGTCGACCGCGGCCCGGAGCAGGTGCGGGTGGTGGAGATGGTGAAGTCGATGGTCGATGACGGCGAGGCGCTGTGCGTGCTCGGCAACCACGAGTACAACGCGATCGGCTGGATGACCCGGCGGCTCGGGCCGGACGGGAAGCCCGTCGGCGAAGGCAAGCGCGCGGATGAGTTGCCGCCGGAGGCGTGGTTGAAGAAGCACACTGCGCGGAACCTTGGAAACCACGCCGAGTTTCTGAAGCAGGTCAAGGAAGGGTCCGATCTGCACAAGGACATGATCCAGTGGTTCCGCACCCTGCCAGTCGCGCTGGACCTCGGCGGCATCCGCGTCGCGCACGCCTGGTGGAACGACACGTTCGTCCGGCGTCTCGACGATCGCCTTCGCAACGGCCTTGACGACGCATTCCTGCAGGCCGCGGGCGTGAAAGGGTCACCGGAGTGGACGGCGATGGAGGGCGTGACCAAGGGGCTGGAGGCCTTCCTGCCCGACGGCGTGACCTTCGTCGACCACGGCGGTGTTGTTCGGCCCGAAGTACGTCTGCGCTGGTGGTTGCCCAAGGGCAGCAGCTGGCGCGCGGCGGCCTTCGTCTCGGACGAAGCACGCGAGCGGCTGTGCGACCGCACGCCAGTACCCGACTACGACGGCTTCGGCGAGGTCGAGGGCGCGCCGGTGTTCATCGGACACTACTGGATGGACGGGCCGCGCACGCCGCAGTCGTCGAAGGTCGCCTGCTGCGACTACTCGGTGCCGAGGTCGGGTCGGATGGTGGCGTATCGGTGGGATGGGGAGAGGGAACTCAGTGCTGCCAACTTTGTGGAGTCCAAGTGATGCCGGTCGATGATGCTCTGGATGTTTCGCGCGGCGGCGCCTCGGTGGTCGGCGCCGGTTTTGGAAGCGCCGTCGAGCGGGCGGTTGTCATTGCACTGCACGCGCCGAGCAGGCGGCTCGCCTCAACCTCGGGAATCGCAATTAAAAGGGCGTTTCCCGGCGGCGCGTTGCGATCGATGACCGGCTACGTTCTTCAGTCTTCCGGTTCTCGAGTATTCCTGAAAAGGTATAGACTGTGCCCGAGGGTCATGAATCCAGACCGCTCTTCTGGATCGCCAGCAGCAAAAGGGACCTGATGGCATTGCCGCTCCGCGTGCGGAGGTTCTTCGGCCATGCATTGGACTTCGCGCAACGTGCAGAGGAGTTGCGACATGGCAAGGCGCGTCATTGATGGCATCGAGGTCGAACCTGGTTCGGGCAACGTCTTTGCCGACCTGGACCTGCCGGATGCCGACAAGCTCAAGATCAAATCGGGGCTGGTGATCGAGATCACCCGGGCAGTGCGTCGCCTCGGGCTCACGCAGGAAGAAGCGGGCCGCCGCATGGGCATCCCGCAGCCGAAAGTGTCCGGCTTGATGCGTGGCGATTTCGCCAATTTGTCCGAGCGCAAGCTGATGGACTGCCTGAACCGATTGGGCTACGACATCGAGATACGCGTACGGCCCACGGCTGAACAGGTCGGGCAATTGAGGCTGGCGATCGCGTGAGGCTCGCTTGACCGCCGGCGACGTCATCGGTGACATCCACGGCTACGCCGCCCCCTCATGTCGATGAATCCACAAACCAGCGACATGTCCGCGCAGAGGCATGTATTCATCAGTATATACATCAGGCGCCGGAGGCTCGATGAACACGAAGACGGCAAAGCTTTTCAACAATGGCGGCAGCCAGGCCGTGCGTTTGCCCGCCGAGTTCCGCTTCACTTCAGCTGACCTGCGAAACGAACTGCTGAGCACCCGTCCGCTGAACGAACCGCTGCGTTCCCGCGTGCTGTCCGAGGATGATTGACCTTGCTGTACATGCTCGACATGCGCGTCGGGCGGGAGAAGCCGCATGACCTCTGTATTTCTGCGCTCGACGCGGTGCTCGTGACGAACAACACGCGTCATTTCTCGAGGATCCCGGCCTTGCGGATCGAGAATTGGGCGACTGGCTCCCCTGCGCGATGATCGTTCCGTTGGCCGACGGCGCGCGCCTGTACCCGCTGGAAATGCCCAACCTTGCGAGTCATCTGCTGGCGCTGCCCGAGGCGCTGGAGGCCGAGCGCGACACCACGCCGCTGCGCGGTATCGACTTTGCGATCGTCAGAATGACCGGCGACGACGGACAGTTCTTTTATTGACTTTTATCGGAAAAGCGATAAATTAGCGGTTTAGAGATAAAAAGAGATAAACAAAGCTAAACGTGATCCACTTCCCGCGCGATACGCTGGCTCGCGACCTCGTGGCGGCGCTGCGAGGACAGACGCTGTTCGGGGACGCGCAAAACGGCCTGTTCCTGGCTGCGCCGCGGCGCACGGGCAAGTCCACGTTCCTTCAGGTCGATCTCGTGCCGGCGCTCGAAGTTGCCGGTGCGGTGGTCGTCTACGTGGACCTCTGGTCCGACCAGCGACGGGACCCGGTATCGTTGATCGCGGATGCCATCGCCCGCGTGCTGGCGCCGCGTCTCGGTGTCGTGAAGCGCGCAGCCAGGGCCGCCGGGGTCGATAGTGTCACGATCGCCGGTGCGTTCAAGATCGACCTCGCCCGCATCGGCAAGGCCGATGGCGTGACGCTGCCGGATGCCTTGCGCGCGCTGCACGAAGCCGCCAGAGCACCTGTTGCCTTGATCGTGGATGAGGCACAGCACGCACTCACCAGCGACGCGGGAGAAGCCACCCTGTCCGCGTTGAAGTCCGCGCGAGACCAGCTCAATCGTCCGGGCGAGGTGAACCTGATGCTCGTGATGTCCGGGTCCGATCGGGATAAGCTGTTGCGCCTGATCAATACCAGTGGCGCCCCGTTCTTCGGCTCGCAGATCTCGCGCATGCCTTTGCTCGGGCAGGATTTCGTCGATCACGTGGCCCGGCTGATCGCGCAGCAACGGCCGCAACTTGAGCCGATCGATCGCGCTGCGCTCATGCAGGCCTTCGAGGGCTTCGGCCAGCGGCCGCAGTTCTTCATGGACGCGCTCAGCAACGCCCTGAGTCCGTTGTCCGGACTGGAAGGAATCCGCCTGGAGCAGGCGGTGCTTCAGGCTGCGCGACAGCGCCAGCAGGTCGACGAGGCGCTGATGGAATCCGAGTATCTGGCCCTGCGTCCGTTGGAGCAGGCGGTGTTGTGGCGACTGCTCGAACAGGGGCCGCGCTTCCGGGCCTAAGACAGTGACGCGCTGCGCTTCTACGTTGACCGGACCACGGGCCGAGTGACGCCGCAGATGGTCCAGCGCGCGTTGGAGTCGCTGCGTGCACGCACGCCGGCGCTGGTCTGGAAGTCCGCTCGTGGAGAGTATTCCGTCGATGACGCAGCGATGCACCGCTGGTTCGAGCAGCGGACAGGCGCAGGTAGCTGGCCGCCGGTG
Organism: Rhodocyclaceae bacterium; assembly: GCA_020248265.1. Classification (NCBI taxonomy): domain Bacteria; kingdom Pseudomonadati; phylum Pseudomonadota; class Betaproteobacteria; order Rhodocyclales; family Rhodocyclaceae; species Rhodocyclaceae bacterium. The sequence continues at coordinate 1,052 of JADCHX010000030.1, read as the reverse complement.
GATCCGCAGGGGCGGTTGGTCATGGAAGACCCGGAGCCTGGATGATTGTCGTTGAGGAAATCCGTCAGCTCAGCGAATGCTCCGCAATGCCCCTCGTATCGGGTCCGGGGCCGAGTAGCGCTACTGCGGCTTGATGTTGGCGACCTCCGCGACCTGGCGCCACATCGCGATTTCCTTGCGGACCCGGGCTTCGAACTCCTCCGGAGCATTGCCGACAGGCTCGCCACCGATCTCCAGCATGCGCTGCCGGATATCCGGCTGTTGCAGGACGACCGCCACGTCGTTGCGGATACGCAGCACCAGTTCACGCGCGGCTCCTTTCGGCGCCATCAGGCCGAACCAGGAGACGGACTCGAAGCCTGGCAGACCATCGGCGATCACGGGTGCCTCGGGAAAGAGCACTGAAGGCGTAAGCGATCCGACGCCGATGATCCTCGCCCGTCCCGACTTGACGGCCGACTGCACCGAACTGATCGCAGCGATCGCCAGCGGGATGTGGCCGCCCAGCAGGTCGGTCATCAGCGGCCCCGCACCCTTGTAGGGAATGGGTTCCACGCTCACCTTGGCCAGCATGTTGAAGTTGTAGGTCGCCAGCGGCGAGCCGGTGTTGCCCATGTTCATCTGCCTGGGGCGGGCTTTGGCCAGGGCGATCAGTTCGCGGGCATTGCGCGCGGGCAGCGACGGATGCGCGACGATCGCGTGCGGCGAGATCGTCACGAGCGTGATCGGCACCAGATCGGTGTGCGGATCGTAGGGAAGCTTCGCGTAGGTGATCGGCGCGTTGGTGAAGAGATTCGACGTAAGCAGCAGGGTATGTCCGTCGGGGGCGCTCTTCGCGACCAGATCGGTGCCGATGACCGTGCCCGCGCCCGGGCGGGGATCGAGCACGATCTGCTGCTTCCACCGTTCGGTGAGCGCCGGCATGATGATCCGTGTCACCTTTCGGCATAATCCGGCCACTTCGTTTTCGGCGTAATCAGGCCACTTTGGGGTGGCAGCAGGCAGTCTGGTTTTCGGCATATTCCGGCCAGGCGTTTTCGGCATATTCCGGC
>JADCHX010000029.1 GCA_020248265.1 Rhodocyclaceae bacterium | reverse complement strand
CTTCGCCTCGCCGCCGAACTTGCGCGACAGAATCGTCGTGATCGCCGCCGTCAGCGTCGTCTTGCCGTGGTCGACGTGACCGATCGTCCCGACGTTCACGTGCGGCTTCGTGCGTTCGAATTTTCCTTTGGCCATGACTGGAGCTCCTGCTGCGGATGCGAGTGGGTTTGAACGATTGGGCTTGTGAGGCGGGGCCTGCGGCCTTGATGATGGTGCCCATGGCCCGGATTGAACGGGCGACCTCTCCCTTACCAAGGGAGTGCTCTGCCACTGAGCTACATGGGCGAAAACGGGGTGACGCGTGGCGGGTGCTGCGTATTCGGGGGGGTTCGGGATATTCGGGTGACGCGAGACATTCTGGAGCGGGTGAAGGGAATCGAACCCTCGTCTTTAGCTTGGAAGGCTATGGCTCTACCATTGAGCTACACCCGCGCGTGCTTCCGACCAACCGCCTGCCCTGGCAGCCCTGCCAGAACCTCCGGAACGGCCAGACGCGGACACGACATCCGCATCCTGACTCCGGACGCGGGTACCGGCCTGGGTGAAGACGGCATCACCTGGTCGAGGGGCGGATTCGACCGCCGGCTTCGGTTCATCCGTAGGAGCCGGCTGCGATGCATGAACTGGGTAAATCAATTGACCAGATGCTTGATTCGTTGACAGAACATCTGACGCGGCGGGTACTGCCGCGGATGCGGGAACTGCTGGGAAAGCGTGGTGGAGGGGGAAGGATTCGAACCTTCGAAGGCAGAGCCGTCAGATTTACAGTCTGATCCCTTTGACCGCTCGGGAACCCCTCCAAAAATGCGAATCGCGGATTTTGGCGCTGACCGGGGCGCTTGTCAATTGCTGATTGAACCAAACGCTCACGCAGGCCCGGGCAGCACCTCGTCGGCGCGGAACTTCCGGGGCAGCAGCAACCCCTTGCGCGCACGGCGGCCATTGTAGTCTGCGAGTTCGGCGCCGCGGATTTCGATGTCCCCGACCTTTCCCATGCGGGCAGTGCCGCCCAGCCGCAGCGACTTTCCGTTGCAGGGGCCGATCGCGACCAGCCGTTCCCCGTCATCGAGGCCGATCGCGATCACGCCGCGACCACCGCCCGACAACTGCTTGAACTCTTCCATCGGGAACACGAGCAGGCGGCCGGCGCCCGACACCGCCGCGACCGAGGGCGTCGACGCCGCCTGGAAGATCATCGGCTTGACCGGCTCTTCGTCTGGAGTGAGCCCCATGAACTGCTTGCCGGCCTTGATCCGCGACTGCATGTCGCCGAGCGTGCACCAGAACGCATAGCCACCGGTGCCGCCGAGCATCACGCACTCTTCCGGCCGCCCGGCGACCATCTGGGTGATGCGCGCACCCTCCTGCACATCGAGCAGCGAAGGCGCCGGCACACCGTCGCCGCGCGCGCCCGGAAGCTGGGCGACCGGGACCGTGTAGGCGCGGCCGCGTGTATCGAGGAACACCGCCTGGTCGACGGTGCGCACCTCGCGCGCATACTGCAGCGCATCACCTTCCTTGAACGTGAACTGGCTCCAGTCGTGGCCATGGCCGCTGCGCGCGCGCACCCAGCCCTTGGTCGAGAAGATCACCGTCACCGGCTCGTCGACCACCGCTGCCTCGACGCTGGCCCGCTCGGACGCCTTGATCAGCGTACGGCGCGCGTCGCCATGCTGCTTCGCGTCGGTCTCGATCTCCTTGATGATCAGCTTCTTCATCGACGCCGGGTTCTCGAGCAGTTCGAGCAGCTCGGCACGTTCGCCGCGCCTGGCCTCGAGATCCTGCTCGACCTTGAACGCCTCGAGCCTGGCCAGCTGGCGCAGCCGCATCTCGAGGATGTCCTCGGCCTGCCGCTCGGACAGCTTGAACGCGGCCATCAGCTCCAGCTTCGGTTCGTCCGAATTGCGGATGACCCGGATCACTTCGTCGACATTGAGCAGCACCAGCATCCGGCCTTCGAGCACGTGGATGCGCTCGTCGACCTGGGCCAGCCGGTGTTCGCAGCGACGGCGCACGGTATCGAAACGGAAGTCGATCCACTCGGCGAGCACCCCGCGCAGGGACTTCTGCTGCGGCCGGCCATCCCGGCCGATGGTGACGAGGTTCACCGACACGCTCGACTCCATGCTGGTGTGCACGAGCAACGTGTTGATGAACTCGTCGCGGTCCAGGCGCGAACTGCGCGGCTCCAGTACCAGCCGCACCGGTGAATCCTTGCTCGACTCGTCGCGGGCCTTCTCGAGCACCGACAGCGTCAGTTGCTTGAGCTGAGCCTGATCCTGAGTCAGCGTCTTCTTGCCCGCGCGCACCTTCGGGTTGGTGAGTTCCTCGATCTCGCCGAGGACCTTCTGCACCGAAACGCCGGGCGGCAGCTCGGTGATCACCGCCTGCCATTGCCCGCGCGCCAGTTCCTCGAATGCCCAGCGTGCCCGCACCTTGAGCGAGCCACGCCCGGTGTCGTAGGCCGAGCGCAGGTCATCGTCGGGGGAGATGATCTGCGCCCCACCCGGGAAGTCCGGCCCCGGCACGAAGCCGCGCAGCGCATCGACATCGAGCTTGGGGTTGCGGATCAGCGCGACCGCGGCCGAGGCGACCTCGCGCAGGTTGTGCGACGGTACCTCGGTGGCCATGCCGACCGCGATGCCGGATGCGCCGTTCAGCAGCAGCATCGGCAACCGTGCCGGCAGCAGCGTCGGCTCACGGAACGCCCCGTCGTAGTTCGGCACGAAATCGACCGTGCCCTGTTCGATCTCGGACAGCAGCAGTTCGGCGATCGGCGCCAGCCGCGCTTCGGTGTAGCGCATCGCCGCCGCGCCGTCGCCGTCGCGCGACCCGAAGTTGCCGTGGCCGTCGACCAGCGGGTAGCGCATGGTGAAGTCCTGCGCCAGCCGCACCATGGCGTCGTACGCGGACTGGTCGCCATGCGGGTGCAGCTTGCCCAGCACCTCGCCGACGATCCGCGCCGACTTCACAGGCTTCGAGGTCGACGTCAGTCCGAGCTCGCGCATCGCGAACAGGATCCGGCGCTGCACCGGCTTCTGGCCGTCGCAGACATCGGGCAGCGCGCGCCCCTTCACGACCGACATCGCATACGACAGGTATGCATGTTCGGCGAACAGCGATAGCGGCAGCGCATCGCCGTCGGGCATTGCCGGCAGTGCGCCCGGCGCGCGCGGTGGCACACCCCCGGCACCGGCTGCCACCGCCACGGCAGGCTCGGGTACGACGGCGACGTCGCGCCCGCTGCCGAACAGGTCCGGCTGGTCTGCGTTGCCGCTCATCGAGTGCCCCTCCGCTCATACTCCAGGCTGAACCGGTCAGACATCCGCTTCCACCTCGTTGCCGTGCCGTTCCATCCAGGCGCGGCGTGAAGCCGCCTCCCCCTTGCCCATCAGCATCGTGAATACCTTGTGTGTCTCGGCCAGTTCGGCACGGGTCATCGCCACCGGCAGCAATCGGCGCGTCGCCGGGTTCATCGTGGTCTCCCACAGCTGCTCGGCGCTCATCTCGCCCAGGCCCTTGAATCGCTGCACCTGCCAGGACCCGTCGCGCACGCCTTCCTTGCGCAGCTTGTCTTCGATGGACACGAGTTCGGCATCGTCTAGCGCATAGACTTTCCGCGCGAGGCGCTTGCCATGGCCGGGCACGTCGACCCGATACAGCGGCGGCTTGGCGATGTACACGTTGCCCCGCTCGACCAGCTTCGGGAAATGGCGCAGGAACAGCGTCAGCAGCAGCACCTGGATGTGCGAGCCGTCGACATCGGCGTCGGCCATGATCGCGATCTTGCCGTAGCGCAGGTTCTCGACCACCGCGTCGGGCGCGTCGAGGTCGTGCGGGTCGACGCCGATCGCCACCGCGATGTCGTGGATCTCGTTGTTCGCGAACAGCCGGTCGCGCTCGTGCTCCCATGAGTTGAGCACCTTGCCGCGCAGCGGCAGGATCGCCTGCAGGTTCTTGTCGCGGCCCTGCTTGGCGGAACCGCCGGCCGAGTCGCCCTCCACCAGGAAGACCTCGTTGTCGCGCGGATCCGACGATTCGCAGTCGGTGAGTTTCCCAGGTAGAACCGCGACCCCGGAACCCTTCTTCTTCTCGACCCGGCTCTGCGCGGAGCGCATCCGCTGCTGCGCCTGGCGGATGGCCAGTTCGGCGATCGCCCGGCCATACTCGACGTGCTCGTTCAGCCAGAGATCGGACGGGTCGCGCACCATCGTGGATACCAGCCGCACGGCATCGCGCGAGGACAGGCGTTCCTTGGTCTGCCCCTGGAACTGCGGGTCGAGCACGCGCGCGGACAGGATGTAGCAGGCGCGTCCGAACACATCCTCCGGCTGCAGCTTGACGCCCTTGGGCAGCAGGTTGTGCAGGTCGATGAAATTCTTCACCGCATTGAACAGCCCTTCGCGCAGCCCGCTGTCGTGCGTGCCTCCCGCGGCGGTCGGGATCAGGTTGACGTAGGACTCGCGCACCACCGAGCCATCCTCGGCCCAGGTGATCGCCCAGGCGGCACCCTCGCCCTCGGCGAAGCTGTCGTTCTCGGCCGGCTTGCCGGCGTACTTCTCGCCGGTAAAGATGGGCGTCAGCGTCTGGGCGCCGCCAAGCAGTTCCTCGAGGTACTCGTTGATGCCGCCCTTGTAGCGCCAGGTGCGCGATTCGAAGGTACCCCCGGCCTTCTCGGTGGCGAGCGTCACCGCCACGTTCGGCAGGAAGGCAGCCTTCGAGCGCAGCAGCCGTTCGAGTTCGTCCAGCGGCACCTTCGGCTGGTCGAAGTACTTCGGGTTCGGCCAGATGCGCAGGCGCGTGCCCGTCTCGCGGCCGGCATCGCCCGCCTTCCGGAGCCTGCTGACCACGTCGCCGTCGGCAAAGCCGATCTGCCACAGCGCGCCTTCACGGCGCACCTCGACATCGAGCCGCCGGGACAGTGCGTTGGTCACCGACACGCCGACGCCATGCAGCCCGCCGGCGAACGAGTATGCCTCGCCGGCGCGCTTGTTGAACTTGCCGCCCGCATGCAGTCGGGTAAACACCAGTTCGACCACCGGCACCTTCTCTTCGGGGTGCGGGCCGACCGGGATACCCCGGCCATCATCCGCGACGCCGATCGAGCCATCGGCGTAGAGCGTCACCTCGATCTTCTTCGCATGTCCCGCCAGGGCCTCGTCGACGCAGTTGTCGATCGCCTCGGCAATGATGTGCCCCGGATCGCCCGTCCGGGTGTACATGCCCGGGCGTTCCTTTACCGGCTCGAGCCCTTTCAGGACCCGAATCGAACCTTCATCGTAACGAGAGTTGGCCATTCGATCCGTTCAAGAAACCTGGTTTGGCGCCGAAAACAATTCACACCTGTTGTGGATAACCGCGCTCCGTCCGCCCCGCAGCCCGCACCGTTGCTTGCGATCGACCGGGTTGCCTCCATAACAGGCACCAGCCTGCGCGATCGCGTGACCGCTAGCTGCTTGCTCGAAGCACGCCGCCCTGTCAAGACTTGACGTCGGGCAGTCGATTCGTGTCCGCTTTCGATGCTGCGATCTAGGCGATGGGCAGGCCGCACGGCATGCACCTACGCGGCGCAATTATAGTGAGCGGACGGCAGCGCGCAGCATCCGGCACCGAATGATCGTGCTTGACATCGGCGCACGGACGCTGCAACCGGATGTTCAGGAGGCCACGACCCTCGCCAGCAACAACGCACCGCTCACGGTGAGCACGGCGGCGATCACGCGCAGCAGCCTTTCGCGCGACAGACGCTCGACCAGCCTGCCGCCCGCCAGCACGCCGATCGCGCACACCGGCAGGAGCACCGGCAGGCTCACCGGCAGCGCTCCGGACAGCGCGCTCGACGCGGCAAGCCATGATGACGGGTCTGCGGATCAGCACGCCTCTTGCAGGATGATACTGTGCGCCGAGCCCACCGGAGCCCCCTCTCGATGCCGACGCGATTGCTCGAATTCCTGCGCCTGTTCTGGCGCCTCGCATGCCCCTACTGGAAGTCCGAGGAACGCGGCATGGCGTGGCTGCTGCTGTGCGCGGTGGTAGCGCTCAACCTGGCCTCGGTCTTCATGCTGGTGCAGGTCAACGCCTGGTACAACAGCTTCTACAACGCGATCCAGGACTACGACCGGCCGGGCTTCGTGGCCCTGCTCTGGTACTTCCTGCTGCTGGCAGCGGTCTACATCCTGATCGTCGTGTACCAGCTCTACCTGAACCAGATGCTGCAGGTCCGCTGGCGGCGCTGGCTGACCACCCGCTACATCGAACGGTGGCTGTCCGGACAGGCCTATTACCGGGTGCAACTGCTCGATGCCGGCACCGGTGCCGGCACCGACAACCCGGACCAGCGCATCAGCGAAGACCTGCGCCTGATGTGCGACCAGACGCTGGAGATCGGGCTCGGCCTGATGAACGCGATCGTCACGCTCGCGTCGTTCGTCGTGGTGCTGTGGTCGCTGTCCGGCCCGGCCACCGTGTCGATCGGGGGCATTGAACTGACCGTCCCGGGGTACATGGTCTGGGCGGCCGTGGCCTACGCGGCGATCGGCACCTGGCTCGCCAACCTGATCGGGCGCCCGCTGGCGAGGCTCACCTTCGAGCAGCAGCGGCATGAGGCCGACTTCCGTTATGGCCTGATGCGCCTGCGCGAGAACAGCGAGAGCGTCGCCCTGTACCGGGGCGAAGCAGGCGAGCGCGCACGGCTGGGCGCGCGGTTCGGCGCCGTGTTCGCCAACTACTGGCAGTTGATGCGACGGCAGAAGAAGCTCACCTGGTTCAGCAACGGATACAACCAGCTTGCCACCGTGTTTCCCTTCGTGGTCTCCGCGCCGCGCTACTTCGCGAAGGAGATACAGCTCGGCGGCCTGATGCAGATCTCCTCCGCCTTCGGACAGGTACACGGTGCGCTGTCGTACCTGATCAATGCCTACCCGGCGATTGCCGCATGGAAGGCGACGGTGGACCGACTCACCGGCTTCGAGCAGCGGATGCTGGACTCGGAACAGCGCACCCGCCGCGCGGACCGGTTTCTCTTCTGCGAGGGCGCGCGCACGACGGTCAGTGCTCAGCCGGAGGCAGGCACCGGGCAGGCCAGCGCCGTGCCGGTGCTGAGCGTACGCGGGCTGGACGTGGCCCTGCCCGATGGCCGTCTCCTGGTCGCCAGGCTGGATCTAGACATCCGCGCAGGCGACGCGCTGCTGGTCAGCGGGCCGTCCGGCTCCGGCAAGAGCACGCTCCTGCGCGCACTGGCCGGCATCTGGCCCTATGGGCAGGGAGAAGTGACGCTGCCGCCGCGCGGCGAGGTACTGTTCCTGCCACAGAAGCCCTATCTGCCATCGGGCACGCTGCGCGAGGCCCTCTGCTATCCCGGCGCCGCGGTGCCGGCCGACGATCCCCGATTCGAGTCCGTGCTGGAACGATGCGGCCTCGGACACTTCACTGCCCGCCTCGACCAGTCCGACCTGTGGGCGCAGGTACTCTCGGGCGGCGAGCAGCAGCGGGTGGCCTTCGCCCGTGCGCTCCTGCTCGAGCCGACGCTGCTGTTCCTCGACGAATCCACCTCGGCGCTGGATGAGCCGTCGGAGGAAGCGCTGCATGGACTGCTCGTGCAGGCGCTGCCAGACACCACGATCGTCAGTGTCGGGCACCGGCGCACGCTCTGGCGCTGGCACCGCAACAGGTTGTCTTCCATGGGACACGGACTCTGGGAGCTCGCGCCACTGTCGCCGTCAGGCCGTTAGCCCTGGCCCGCGCAGGAAAGCGCGGGATGCCGGTTGCGCCACCGGACGCTGGCTCGCTTCATTTGTCCATGGACAAGGCCGAGACCCATCACTGCAGCCCTTTTCGGGCGCCCGCTCGTGCACCAGCGCCCCTGGTCGCACGGGGCCGCTTCATGCGCGCCTGAACGGGGCACCTTCTTGTGCAACACGGCAAACACAAGCGGTACGCGAGGAACGGCGATCGGGCAAAAAAAAGCGGAACCTGTCGGTTCCGCTGAAAATCCACCAAAGGAGGAGGTTTCGGAGGATTATGCGAGACGCTGTTAACGTCTGGCACGGAAAGGATGGTACGCCGATGCGCTGACAAAATCAAGCATTGATTGTGCGGTGCGTCATTGTCGAAGCGCGACACAGCGAAAATGCCAGATGCCGGCGGGATCGATCACCGGCAGGCGGTCGCCTGTCGTCTGGACCTGACGACGGACACATCTGGTTCGCCAGTCCAATCAATCGATTGGACAAATCCACCGACCGACGACCCGTGCAGCCCTGTAGATCCGGCCTGGAATCGCCATCGGAACCTAAAGTCCTGCGCGCTTCAAGTCGCTAAAGAATCCAAGCAACAGACCCCCCTCCTCTTCTGTTGCCTCTTTCCGGGCAGGCCGAAAAGCCTGCCCGCTTTTTCTGGTCGCGCAGGCTGTCACGCTCCTCGCGGATGCGGTTTCCCAGCGCTGATCCGGACTCCGGCATCGCTCGCAACCCCAGCCGCTCGAGCCACGCCTGCTGCACCGGATCGGAGAATCCCGCCTGCAGAGCCTCGCCAAGCGCGGTCACCCGCCGCGCCACCCAGCTGGAGGGTGCGAACACGCCGAACCAGCCTTCCGAGGGCGGCCCCTCGGTATCCGACATCACCGGCTCTGCGCGCAGCACGCCCCGCTCGACCCAGGTGCCCGCCAGGGCCCGCGGCAGCACGGCCATGGGTATCTGGCCGCCGAGCAGCGCCTGCAGCGCGGCCGCCCCGCCGTTGAACGCGACTTCCCGGCACATCGGTGCCGCGCTACCGGCCCGGCGCTGCGCCGCCAGGCTGCGCGCGAGCGCTGCAGACCGGCCGCCGTGGCCGGCGCTGCCGATCACACAATCGGCCAGCGCCGCGCCGTGCAGCAGCAGGTACGGCACCGCAACGCAGGATGCCACTGGTTGCAGGCGATCGAGCAGCGCAGCCAGCGCCGGGCGCTCGAGCGCCGCGTGCACGCACAGTGCCTCGCTCGCGAGCAGCAGGCTGCCTGAGTCCGCCGACTGACCGACCATCTGCTCGACCGCTCGCTGCCCGCCTGCCGCCGGCATCCGCTCCACCGCAAGCCGGTGCCCGAGATGCCCCTCCGCAATGCGGGCGACCGCGCGCGCCACGGCGTCGGACAATGCCGAGCCGGACGCCGACTGCATCGCACGCTGGATACGGCTCGAAGGAACGGTGCCGACGATTTCGGTGGGGCCGGAGGGCAGGAAAGGCAGCAGAAGCAGCCCGCTCGACGCAGCGGCATGACCGCTGGAGGCCACCAACAATGCCGAGAGGCCCAGCCGACGGCGCGCTTCACTGATCACGGCTTGCGGGTCCGGGATTGTCGCTGCCGTCCACCCCGGTCACGGGGTCCTCGGCCGCTGCCGGCCGGTTCAGAAGCCGGGGCCGCGCCCGCTGACCGGCCACAGCGCCTCGACGCGGCCGTTGCGAACACCGACGAACCAGTCGTGCAGGTTGACCGTCGGATCGCAGTGACCGGGAATCAGGCGGACCTTGTCGCCGATCGCCAGTTCGACCTCCGGCCGCCCGAGCCGCAACACGCCGTGCTCGTCGGACGCACCGACGTAGCTGGCGCCTTCGATGTCCGGCACGGTCGGATAGCCCGAGTCGGATGACGAGGCCTTGTGGCCGACGTCACAGACCGCACGCTCCGGTACCGGACGGCTCATCACCGTCGAAAGGATGAACAGGCTGTGTTCGAACTCGGCAAAGGTGCTGCCGCTGGCCGCCTGGTTTCGCGCATAGTCGGCATCCAGGAAAATATAGGAGCCTGCCTGCAGTTCGCTGTAGAGGCCGCTCGCACCCTCCAGTTCGAAGGTGCCGGTGCCTGCCCCAGTGACCTTCGGCACCGGGATGCCGAGCGCTTCGATCAGGGTACGCGTCGACGCAGCCTTCGCCACCGCACCGGCAATCGCCTGTTGCCGCTCGGCGACAGTGCGCAGGTGCTGTGCCGAGCCGTGGTAGGCCTGCAGCCCGGCAAAGCGCAGGCCGGGCAATGCCGCCACCTGCTGCGCGAGCGCCGCGGCGGGCTCGCCCGGCGGCATGCCACAGCGCCCGGCGCCGACGTCGATCTCGACCAGCACGTCGATGGTCGCACCGGCGGCCACCATCGCCTCGGACAGCGCACGCGCATTGGCCGGGTGGTCGACGCACACCGACAGCGTCGCGCGCCGCGCCAGCGCAGCCAGCCGTGCCAGCTTCGATCGGCCGACCACCTCGTTGCTGACCAGCACATCGGTGATGCCGCCATCGACCAACGCCTCGGCTTCGGCCACCTTCTGCACGCACACGCCCACCGCGCCGGCCGCCACCTGGCGCGCGGCGATGTCCGGCGACTTGTGCGTCTTGGCGTGCGGCCGCAACTGGAGCGCCGGGTTGCCGCCGGACGCACGCATCGCGGCGACCTTCGCGGCCATACGCGCGAGGTTGCGTTCGAACGCGTCCAGCTCGACGATCAGGGCCGGAGTATCGACTTCGGAGATCGGGTCACCGATACGCGCCGGTGCCGGCACGGATGCGCTGCGTCCGAGCACCGGTGCTGCAGCGGCGCCTGAACTGCCGTTCGGATTCTGCATGCGGGAAGTCCTTGCGTGGTCGCCGGCTCAGGACAGGCGCGCGATCGACAGATCGTCGGCGAGGTTGCCCAGGATGTCGAGCAGTGGCGCGGGCAGCGCGATGCCGTCCTTCGACTGCTGGGCATGGCGGCGATGGCTGTCCTCGCCCGGCACGCGGATCCGGTCCACGCCCGGCATCTTCTGCGCCGACCGCATCTCGCGCGACACGCGATCGACATCGCGCTTGATGGTGTCGGGGTCGCCGAACGCCGACAGGCTGACGGCGACGATGCACTGCCCGGTATTGGTCACGCTCTTCGAGTCGGCATTGAAGTCGACCACGTCGCGGCCCATCGCGGCGCCGTTGAGCGAACCCCCGAGCAGGCCGATGATCAGCGCGAGGCCATAGCCCTTGTGCCCGCCGATCGGCATCAGGAAGCCTTCGGACGCGCGCTTCGGATCGAGCAGCGGCTTGCCGTCGTTGCCCATCATCCAGCCCTCCGGCATCATCTCGCTGCGCTGCGCGCGCGCCTTGATCTTGCCGTAGGACGCGACGGTGGTCGCCATGTCGAGCACCACCGGCGGCTCTTCGTGGGCAGGCACCGCGATCGCCAGCGGGTTGGTCGACAGCAGCATCTCGATGCCCCCCCAGGGCGGCAGGTGGTTGGCGCTGCCGACCGCGCCGTAGATGCCGACCATGTCGTGCGCGAGCGGCATGCGCGCGTAGACCGCGCCGGCGCCCGCATGGTTGCCGTGATGCAGGCCGACCCAGGCCACCCCGGCCACCTTCGCCTTGGCGATCGCGGTCTCGGCGGCGAAGCGCATGACCAGATGGCCCATGGCGTTGTCGCCATCGATCAGCGCCGTGGCGACCGTCTCGCGCTCGATGCGGATCTGCGGGTGCAGGTTGAACCCGCCGGCACGGATGCGCTTGACGTACTGCGGCAGCCGGAAGATGCCGTGCGCGTCGGACCCGAGCAGGTCGGCCTCGATCATCATCTCTGCGGTCGAACGCGCATCGGCCGCCGGCACGCCGCAGGCGACATAGGTACGGGTCATGAAGTCGACCAGCTGGTCGACGCTGAAAACCTGGCTCACGGGAAACGCTCCTCGATGCTGGACGCGGTGGGGAATGCTTGGGGCATTCGGCGGACAGCACGAAGGGTACCGCAACGCCGTCGGCCGGCGAATGTCCGGCAGCGGGCGGGGCACGCCGACCGCAGTGCGGTCGTATCATCGACCTTCACCGCCGTTGCGCAGCCCCGTCGAACGCCTGCCGAGAACCCAGCCCATGCCGCCGCCGAACCTTGCCACCCATCCCGCCGCCACCGGTCCGTCCGAGGCACCGGCGGGTCAGGACAGCGGCTCGCGCCGCGCGCTCGGCCTGCTGATCAATGCCGGCCACCTGATCGACCACCTGATGCTGCTGATCTTCGCCACCGCGGTGTCGGCCATCGCGGCCGAGTTCGGCTTCGCGCGCTGGGAAGACCTGATGCCCTACACCATCGGCGCGTTCGTGACGTTCGGGCTTTGCTCACTGCCCGCCGGCCGGCTGGGCGACCAGTGGGGCCGGCGGCAGATGATGCTGCTGTTCTTCTTCGGCATCGGCGGCGCGGCGACGCTGGTCGGCCTGGCCAACGACGAGTGGCAGCTTGCCGCGGCGCTGACGCTGGTCGGGGTATTCGCTGCGATCTACCATCCGATCGGCATCCCGATGCTTGTGCGCGACTCGAAGAATGCCGGCCTCACCATCGGCATCAATGGCCTGGCCGGCAACCTGGGCATCGCGGCGGCCGCGGTGTCCACCGGGCTGCTGATCCAGTACGCCGGATGGCGCTCGGCGTTCGTGGTGCCGGGACTGGTCGCGATCGCGTGCGGCATCGCGTTCGCGCTGCTCATCCCGAAGGAAGCGGGCTCGCCGGCGAAGCGTCCGGTGAAGAAGCCCATCGAGGTGCCCAGGGGCGTGCTGGTGCGCGTGGTGGCGCTGATGACCGGCACGGCGATCTTCGGCACGATCGTCTTCAACTTCACCACCAACGGCAACCTGGAATTGCTGCGCGAACGGCTGCAGTGGCTAGGCGACAGTCCCGCCACGCTCGGGGCACTGCTTGCGTCCGTCTACGTGATCGCCTCGCTCGCCCAGGTAGCCGTCGGCACGCTGCTCGACCGGTTCCACGTGAGGCAGGTGATGGCACCGATCGTCGGCCTTCAGGTGCCGCTGTTCATCCTCGCCGCGAATACCGACGGCTGGGCGTTCTACGGGGTGCTCACGGCGCTGATGGTGTTCGTGTTCGGCGCGATCCCGTTCACCGACACGATGGTCGTGCGCTTCGTCGACGACCGCATGCGCTCGCGCGTGACCGGCATGCGCTTCTTCATCGCGTTCGGCGTGAGTTCGGTCGTGGTCGGGCTGCTGGGCCCGTCGGTGAAGGCCGCCGGCTTCACCGCGATGCTCTACGTGATGGCAGCGGTCGCGGTCTGCACGACGATCTGCGCCGCGATGCTGCCGGACGATCCGCAGCGGCCGCCGGGGCACTGAGCGACGACACATATTCATGTGTCGCTGCTAGACTCCGTCCATGAACATCACGTTTGCTCTGGATGACGCGCTCGTGGCGGCGGCCAAGTCGCTGGCTGCGCGCCAGAACACGTCGGTGAACGCGCTCGTGCGCAGTGCTCTCGAGCATCAGGTGGCGCTGGGCGGTGGCGACTCGGGTGCGGGCACGGCTTCGGGCGTACTGCAGGAACTACTGGAATACTCGGCGGGCAGTCGGCCACGCGCGGTGGCGATGCAGGCGCTCGGCATCAGTGATTACGGGGTCTTCCTGCGGCTGCTCAACGCGGCCGGGCTACCGCACCCGATCGTGCCAATGAGCACGCGCCGGCAGATGGCCGACGCACTGGGCAAGGTGCTCGCGGCGCAAGCCACGCAGGCGTGACTGCGAGGCGGCCGATCCGGCTGGTCATTCCCGACACCGGCCCATTGATCTCGTTGGCAGCCGGTGACGCGCTGGACCTGTTGCTGCTCGCGCGCGAAGACGTGCGGATCGTGCTGACCGACATGGTCGAGTTTGAAGCGACGCGGCGCGCGGACGAGTATGTCGACGGCGCGAAGATCCGACAGTTCCTGATGGATCATGCGCAACGGATCGAAGTGTTGCCGACGACGATCGGGCAGATGGCCTTGCCGGACATGCGCCGCAGGCTGGATCAGGGCGAGTCCGCCCAGATGCCCAAGGACATCGGCGAACTGTCGATCGTGAACGTCGTGATCTCGCTGCGTACCGCCAACCCCGGGGACCCCACGCTGGTGCTGATCGAAGACGACTGGTTCACTGCCAACACCTACGCCGTACCCGGCAATATCCACCTGCTTTCGACGGCAGCGTTTCTCGATGGCCTCGAGCAGGCTGGCGTCCTGCCGTCAGCCGCAGAGGTCCGCATGCGTATCCAGCACCAGCGGCCGAATTTCAGGTCAGACTGGTGGGTGGATCAGCCTGCGCCGAAGATCGAGGCGGGGACAAAGTGGGTGAGTCGGTTCGGGCGGGGTGCCAAGGGCGAGGATTGAAGCACCGAGGGCAGGTGCCATCTGCTCACTGCTTCGGGCTTTCTGCGTGTATCGGGAAAGCAAAAAGTGTACTTTCAAACGTCATGGTGGCCACGCATCGCCCGGGGATGCGGCGCCACCCGGGGCCCGCTGCCCGGCCCTGGTTTCTTCCCACCCGATCAGGATGCCTCCTACATGCTCATGTTCATCGGCGGCCTCGCCCTGCTGGTCATCGGCGCAAACCTGCTGGTGCGCGGCGCATCGCGGCTCGCGCTGTCGTTCGGAATCAGCCCGCTCGTGGTCGGCCTCACGATCGTGGCCTTCGGCACCAGCGCACCGGAGGTCGCGGTCAGCGTCGGTGCAGTGCTCGATGGCAGGACCGACATCGCCGTCGGCAACGTCGTCGGGAGCAACATCTTCAACGTGCTGTTCATCCTGGGCCTGAGTGCGCTGATCGCGCCGCTAGTGGTCAACATCCAGCTGATCCGCCAGGAAGTGCCCATCATGCTGGGTGCCAGCCTGCTGCTGCTGGCCCTCGGGCTCGACGGCCGCCTGTCCTTCCTGGACGGCGGCTTCCTGTTCGCGTTGCTCTTCGTCTACACGGCATTCCTGATCGTGCAGTCGAGGCGCGAGTCGCAGGCGGCCCGCGACGAGTACGCGGAAGGGGCCGTGCCTTCCGGTACCGGCGGCTGGGACAGCCGGCTGCCGATGCAACTGCTCCTGATCGGTGTCGGCCTCGCAGCGCTGGTGTTCGGGTCGGAGTTGCTGGTTCAGGCTGCGGTCGGCTTCGCGCGCGCGATGGGCGTGAGCGACCTGGTGATCGGACTCACCATCGTCGCCGCCGGCACCAGCATGCCGGAAGTCGCCACCAGCATCACGGCAGCGATCAAGGGCGAGCGCGACATCGCGGTGGGCAACGTGGTCGGCAGCAACACCTTCAATATCCTCGGCTGCCTCGGCCTTTCGGGCCTGTTCTCGGGCAACCTCGGCCTGGTCCTGGCACCTTCGCTGATTGCGTTCGACATCTGGGTGATGCTGGCGGTCGCGCTGGCCTGCCTGCCGGTTTTCCTGAGCGGCCGCGAGATCGCGCGCTGGGAAGGCGGGCTGTTCCTGGTCTATTACATCGCGTACGCGGCCTACCTGATACTCGCTGCCCAACAGCATGATGCGCTGCCCGCCTTCTCTGCGGTCATGCTCGGTTTCGTGGTGCCCCTCACCATCGTGACCCTGGTAGTGGTGCTGATCCGCCGTCCGGCCGCATCGGCGAGCCGTGACTGAACCTTCGCTTGCAAGGATGAATCGATGATCTACGCAGTACTCAAGACCCTCCACCTGCTGTCCATCGTGGTCTGGATCGGCGGCATGGTCTTCGCGCACTTCTTCCTGCGCCCCGCACTCGCACAGCTCGAGCCGCCGGCAAGACTGCGCCTGATGCACGAGGTGCTCGGACGTTTCTTCCGAGTGGTACTGGTGGCTTCGCTGCTCGCGCTGGCCAGCGGGATCTGGATGATCGGGCGCGTCGCGAAGCAGGTCGTCCAGTCAGGCGGCCGCTTCGAGATGCCGCTGGCCTGGACGCTGATGGCGGTGGCAGGCGTGGCCATGGTCGCGATCTTCCTTCACATCCGGTTCGCCCTCTACCGCAGACTGGATCGTGCGGTCGCCGGATGCGACTGGCCGGCTGGCGGCGTGGCCCTGGCGAAGATCCGCACCTGGGTGTCGATGAACCTGTCCCTCGGGATCTTGGTGATCATCGTTACGCTGCTGGCATCCCCCGGATGAGTGCGGGCTGCGGCTGCAACCCGCCCGATACCCACGGTCGGTTGCTTCAGGCGCTTACCGCCGTTCTCGACAGCGGCCCGAGGCGCGGCAGCACGTCCCAGTTGTGCATGTAGCGCTGCTGATGGCCGATCACGCCGGCGCCGCTGATGTCCAGGATCGCGTAGCAGGGCGGCTCATGGTTGAAGTTGAGGTGAAGCTCGGGCTGCGGGCCCAGCTCGAGGGCCACCTGTTGCACCGTGGAGGGCGTTCCGGCGAATGCGATGCCGTTCCACAGGCTGGAGACCGGCCGGTGCACGTGCCCGAGTCCCGCGACTCAGTCGATCAGTTCGCCGCCCTCGCGGAACGGAAACGGTCCCGGCCAGTCGCCCAGCACCGCCGTGTGCGTGACCAGCGCGGTTCCGTTCCACCAGTGGAGCTGGTATCCGGGCGGCTCCAGGCGATAGCCGTCGCCGCCGCCGGGCCGGAGTTCCAGTGCGATCTGATGCGCGGGACTCGGGCAGGTGGTGGCTACGGTGCCGGCAAAGCGCTGAAAGATCGGCCGGTGCAGATGGCCGCACATCAGACGCTCGACCTGCGGGTGGCGGCGGATCACGGCGGCGAGCGGCGCCGGGTCGGCGAATCCGACGCCATCCATGAAACCGATACCGGTGACGAACGGCGGGTGATGCATGATCACCACGGTCGGCTTGTCGGGCGACTGCGCCAGCGTGCGATCGAGCCAGTCCAGCCGCTGCGCGCAAAGCTCGCCACCGCTGGCCATCGGGATCACCGTGTCGAGGGCGACGATGCGCAGCGGCCAGTCTTCGATCGCGTACTGCACGAAGGGCGTCCATTGGCGCAGATAGTCATGGGCGGGAAAGCCCGCGCGTAGCGCCTCGCGCTTGTCGTGGTTGCCCGGAATCAGATACACGGGCTGGCGCAGCGGCGCCAGCAGTTCGGCAAGCAGCGCGTACTCGTCGGGCCGGCCGAAATCGACCAGGTCGCCGGTGACGACGATCACGTCGGGCTGGGGATCGAGCGCGCGCAGCGCATCGACGCAGCGCTCGAGCGCGGCAGCAGTGTCCACGCGCTGGTAGGCGAGCTTGCGCCCCGCCTTGATGTGCAGGTCACTGATCTGGCAGATGAGCATGATCGAAGCTAGGTCCCCTGTTTCGAGAGAGCATACCCGCGTTGCGTGCGAGGCTCGAAGCGGTCCCCAGCGCGGCCGTGCAGTAGGTTCAGGCTTCCGGCCAGAGGATGCGCTCGGCAGGCAGCGTCAGCCGCACGGCGTCGCCAGCGGCGAATCTGCACCGGGCCTCGGTGCGTACCGTGATCGGATCGCCTGCGCCGAGATCGACGCTGAGGCGAGTGTGATCGCCCAGGAAAAACGCCGAAATGATCCGCCCTTCCATGGCGGCTGGGGCAGCGCCGCCGTCGTGAATGTTCACATCCTCGGGCCGGAACATGATCCGCCCACCCGGCGCGCTACCGCGCCACGGAATGCGTGTGCCCGATCCGATCAGGTAGCCATTGTCTGCGCGGACCGACACGTGATTCATCGCGCCGATGAAGCCGGCCACGAACGCACTGCTCGGGTGCTGGTAGATCTCGCGCGGCGTACCGATCTGCGCGATACGGCCCTTCTGCATCACTGCGATGCGGTCGCCCAGCGCCATCGCCTCGGCCTGATCATGGGTGACATAGACCGTGGTGATGGCGAGGCTGCGCAGCAACCGGTCGATCTCCACCCGCAGAATCTCGCGCAGCTTCGCATCGAGCGCGGTCAACGGTTCATCGAGCAGCAACACCCGAGGGCGCGGCGCGATCGCGCGGGCCAGGGCTACGCGCTGGCGCTGCCCGCCGGAGAGCTGATCGATGCGCCGGTGCGCGAGTTCAGTGATGTGCATCATCTCCAGCAGCTGCGCCACGCGGTCGCGCCGCTCGACCTCGTCGACGCGCCGTACCTTCAGGCCATAGGCGACGTTGTCCTCCACGCTCATGTTCGGAAACAGCGCGTAGCTCTGGAACACCATGCCGACGTTGCGCCGCTCGATCGGCACCTCGGTCACGTCGTCGTTGCCGAACCAGACACGGCCGCCAGCATCGGGCTGATCCAGGCCAGCCACGATGCGCAGCGTCGTCGTCTTGCCGCAGCCCGACGGACCGAGGAACACCAGCGTCTCGCCGGCTTCGATCGTCAGATCGGTGGGCTCGAGTGCACGCGTGCCGTCGTCGAAGGTCTTGCCGGCGCGTTCCAGCCGAATGGGTATGCCGTCAGGAGCGGACATGTGCGGGAGCAGCCCGATGCGAGGGTTGTGCCGGGTGCGGCGGCGAACCGGCGTCGAAGTCGACGTCGTCGGAGGGTGGCCGCTGCGCGGCGCGTGGCGCCGATGCCCATTGCAGCGCGATCAGCAGCGGGATGATGATGACGAAGAAGATCAGCGTATAGGCGCTACCCACCTCCAGTCGAAGCGAAGCATAGCTGTCGGCAAGACCGACCGGCAGAGTCTGGGTCAGCGGCGTGTGCAGCAGCAGCGTCATGTTGAACTCGCCCAGCGACAGCGTGACCACCATCAGCGAACCGGCGACGATGCCAGAGCGGCAGTTCGGCAGCACGATGCCGAAGAAGCGCTGGCTGAACGAGGCACCGAGACTGCGTGCACCTTCCTCCAGCGTCCGCAGGTCGATCGAGGACAGCACGGCCAGCACCGAGCGCACCATGAACGGCAGCGTGAACAGCACATGCCCGACCAGGATGAACAGCCAGCTGCGGCGGAAGTCGCCGAAGGTGCCATAGGTGACGATCAGCGCCAGCGCGGTCGCGAGTCCCGGCACCGCGATCGGCATCACCAGCAGTTCCTCGATCGTGCGGGTAAACGCGTTCTGCGTGCGCGCCAGGACGTAGGCGGCCGGCACGCCGATCAGCAGCGTGCAGGCGAGGCAGGCAAGTGCGATCTTGACCGAGAGAAAGATCGTGTGCCGGTAGTCGGTCCACACCTTGACCACCCACTCGAGCGTCACGCCGCTCTGGATGCCGATGAAGTAGTTCTTGGTGACGCCGGCGAGCATCGACATGACGACCGGCACGATCAGGAATGCGCACACCAGCAACGTGAACGCCAGCTGCGCCCAGAACCAGCCGCTGTGGCGGCGACGGGTCACTGCCGCGCGCTCCCGCTGCGATGAGCGCCGTGGTGGGCGAGGTGCAGACTCATCCCGCCGCCGCCACCGAACTGCCGGCGAAGCTGCGCGCCAGCGCCAGCGCTGCCCAGGTGATTGCGCCGAGAACGAACGACAGTGCCGAAGCCATCACCAGGTTCGCCTGCAGCGTGAACTCGGTGTAGATCACCATCGGCAGGACGTTGATCCGGGTGGCGAGCGTGAACGCGGTGCCGAACGCACCCATCGCGGTGGCAAAGCAGATTGCTCCGGCGGAGATGAACGCCGGCTTGAGCCCGGGCACGATCACATCGGTGACCACCCGCCACGGCCGTGCGCCGAGCGAGCGTGCGGCCTCCTCCAGCCGCGGGTCCAGCTTCTCGGCTGAAGCCATCACGGTGAGGATGGTGCGCGGGATCGAGAAATACACGTAGCCCATGAACAGCCCGGCCATCGAGTAGGCGAACACCAGCCGCTCGTTGAACAGCGCATCGGTGATCTCCGGAATGAGTCCCTGGCGGCCGGCGAGCATGATCACCATGAAGCCGATCACCACGCCGGGGAAGGCGAGCGGCAGGGTGAGCATGGCGGTGACCAGCGCCCGGCCGCGAAAGCGGTTGCGTTCGAGGAACACCCCGGCGATGCCCGAGATCACCAGCGTGGCGGCAGTCACCGATGCCGACAGCAGCACCGTCGACACCAGGCTGCGGAAGTAGCGCGCATCGGTGACGATCGCCAGGTACGCGCTCCAGCCGGTGGGGCCGGTACCGCCGATCACGAACAGGCGTGCCAGCGGCAGCAGGAAGAAGGCCGCGAACACGATGGCAGCCGGCGCCATCAGCGCCAGCAGCAACAGGCGTTCGCGGCCACCCATCAGCGTGCAGCCCCGATCAACCGACTTCCTTCTGGTAGCGCTCGGCAATCACCTTGGTCGCTGCGGCGAGCCGGAACACGTCGAGCGGCGTCGAGCGCCTGTACTCCGCATCCGGCAGGAAGCGCGCGCGAACTTCGGCGCTCATTGCCTGCGGAAACACCGGGCGCAGGTAGGCATTCGCCCAGTGCCGCTGCCCCTCGTCGGAGAGCACGAAGTCGAGTATGCGCCGGCCGCTGTCCGGGTTCGGTCCCTTGGCGACCAGCGCCATGATGTAGGGAAGCGCCTGCGTGCCTTCGCCCGGGATCACGAACTGCACCGGCGCCTTGTCCGAGTACTGGCCGCGGTAGGCGTTGAAGTCGTAGTCGAGCAGGATCGGAATCTCGCCCGAGAGCACGCGCGCGTAAGCGGTCTGCGTCGGCACGACAGGCTGGTTAGCCTGCAGCGCCTTGAAGAACGCGATCGCCGGATCGAAGTTGTCGTAGCTGCCGCCCAGTGCGAGGTTGACAGCGACGACGCCCACCTGGCCGACTGCCGCGCTCGCCGGGTTCAGGTAGCCGACCATGCCGCGGTACTGCGGGTTGAGCAGGTCTTTCCAGGTCTTGGGCACCGGCCGTCCGCGCAGCGCGGCGGTGTTGACGAACAGGCCCAGCGTGCCGGAGTGGATGGTGAACCAGAAGCCGTCCTTGTCCTTCAGGCTGTCCGGGACTTCCTTGAAGCGCTGCGGCATGAACGGGGCGACGAGGCCGGATTCGCGAGCCTGCGGGCCGAACTGGCCACCGAGATAGACCACATCGGCCACCGGATTCGCGCGTTCGGCGGTCAGGGCTGCCATCGCCTGCCCGGAGTTCTTGTTGTCCGGTGGCACCGACACGTTGATGCGCTGGTTGATCAAGCGCAGCATGCCGCCCCAGTCGGCCCACTCGGGCGGGCAGTTGTAGCAGATGGCACGCTGCTGCTGCGCCAGGGCGGCGGGCAGCGCGAATCCGGCTGCGCTGAGTGCGGCGGTGGCCTGCACGAAATGACGTCGTTGCATGAATATCCTCCAGTGGTACGGCGCGAATCGGACGCGTTGGCTGGCAGGCTACGTCATGCATGTTACGGTCACGTTGCGACTGCGCCAGAGCCTCCGCTACTCGGCTGGCCGCAAATGTCCAGCTGGTCGGCGAATGGGCGCGTCGACTCGATTTCCGCAGCGGCCGGCTCTTCGCCCCAGATCGGGATGACCCATCCCGCAGTGCAGTGGGCGACGCCAGCCATCGCGGCGAGGTCGCGGCAGGTTCAATTTGGGCTGATCGAGGCAGGCATTGCCAGCGGTATCGAGAAGCGGAATTCGCCGGGGCTGCTTACATCACGGGAGCCATCCCATGGCCTCGGCAGGCTGCGTAACCATATCGTTGCCCACGCCCCGCATCGGTCAGACGAGGATTCGATGGATGTCGCCGGCATGATCCGCACGCCTTATCATCCTTCCGGATCGCGCAGACGATCGACTGCGTCCATATCAGGGGACGGGCCACGCCCGGACACCCGACTGCTGGAGGAGCCCGATGGCCAGACCCACTTTCTCGCGCCCGCTCGCGGCGCTCGCCGCCGCGCTGGTGGCCGCGCAGGTGACCACTCCGCTGGCGGCGCCGGTCTTCGCGCAGTCCTACCCCTCCAGGCCGATCCGGATGATCGTGCCCTCGCTGCCCGGGGGCGGCTTCGATGTCACCGCGCGCGTGCTCTCCGAGAAGATGGGCCCGCTGCTGGGCGTGCAGATGGTGGTGGAGAATCGCGCGATCGCCGGGACGATCGGCGGCACCGAGGTGGTCGCGAAGGCGCCAGCCGATGGCCATACGGTACTGGTCGGCGGGCTGTCGAACATCGCGCTCAATCCGGGACTGCACCCGGCCCTCAGCTACGACCCGCATGACTTCCGTCCGGTCGGGCTGGCCGTGTCGTACTCGTACACGCTGATCGGCCGCCGCGACCTTCCGGCGAACACGCTGAAAGAGGTGATCGAATACGGCCGCGCGCATCCTGGCAAGCTCACCTTCGGCGGCGCACCCGGAACCGGACAGCATGTCGCCACCGTCGCCCTCTTCGCGCAGACGAAGGTCGATGCGCTCAGCATTTTCTACAAGGGCGCGACCGCGGTGCACCAGGACCTGCTGGGCGGGCGCCTCGACCTGTACTTCGACAACATCCAGACGGCGCGCGCCCATATCGAAAAAGGCGCGGTCAAGGTCTTCGCCACCTCAAGCCCGGTGCGCCTGTCCTTCCTGCCGAACGTGCCCACCGTCGCCGAGACGGGGGTCGGCAAGCTGGAGATGGAGACCTGGTTCGGCCCGTTCGTGCGCCGCGATACGCCGCAGCCCATCGTGGCGCGGCTACGTGCCGCGTTCGAAAAGACGATGGCGATGCCCGAGGTGGTCAGCCGGTTCGAGAACGGCAGCGGCCGGGTGCTCGACATGACGCTTCCCGACACCGAGGCCTACGTGAATGGCGAGATCGCGCGCTGGACGAAGGTGATCCGCGACGCCGGCATCAAGTTGCCGTAGCGCTCGGTCGTGCTCAGCAGGGTACTCACGCCGGCGTGCCGAGCCAGCTCCGCGCGGCACTCATCAGCCGCGCGAGCGACTCGCTTCCGTCCATCGGCGTCTGCCGGTCGCTCGGCAGGCCTGCCACATGCTGGCGGTAGGCGAGGTACTTGAACGGTGGGGCATACAGGTCGAGGATGGCCGGATCGAGTTCGACCGGGGTCTCCGGCGTGAAGCGGTCGCCCTCGTAGATCGCATCGCGCTGCACGATCCGCCAGTGCCCGTCGCGGCGCTCGACGCGGTCGAGGAAGCGCAGGAAGGACAGCGAAGTGAACCGCGTGCCGTGCAGTTCGCCCGCCTGCGACAGCGCGGCGGGCGTCTCGGCGAGCGCGCGCTCGCCGTTGACCTCGACCACCGACACGCCGAAGAAATGCTTGGTGGTGCCACGCCCCGGCACGAATCGCTTCGCGCACGCCGCGATGAAGTCCTCGTGCGTGCCTTCGAACCACATCACCTTGATCCTGCCCCCGGGATGGAAGGTGCGGGCAAGATCTTCCCAGCGTCCCTGGTCGCGGGCACGCCCCCAGTGCTGGGCGAGGTCGGCAATCTCCTGCCGCGCGAGCAGGGTACTGATGGCGGCGGACGACGGTTCGGACGACATGGGCGCGGCTCCTCGGTGGCGATGCGCGATTCGGAGCCGCGCGTTCCCGGGCTGGACGCGGCAGGCATCCGGATGACACTATAGCTGCAAGCACGCGCCGCAGTGCGCGCACCGGCAGGGCCGGCTCGTGGAGGGGCAGGCGATCGTCGAAGGATCGTCGCCGAGGAGGAGGAATGTCGGAGCAGGGACGCACCGGGCGCGTTCAGCGCCTGCACTGGATCGGCATGGTCGCGCTGCTGGCCGCAGTGGCTGCGCCGGCCCTCGCCCAGGAGTTTCCTTCGCGGCCACTGCGGCTGGTGGTGGCCTCGGGTCCGGGCGGCGGGACAGACCTCACTGCGCGCAACGTCGCACGCACGCTGTCAGAGGCGCTGCGAGTGGCGGCCTACGTCGAGAACCGCCCCGGAGCGGGGTCGGCCACCGGCACCGGCTTCGTGGCGAAAGCGCCGCCCGACGGGCACACGCTGCTCTTCGGCAGCGGCAGCTCGATGGTGATGAACCCGTTCCTCTATCGCAACCTCGCCTACGACTCGGCACGCGACTTCGTGGTGACCGGGTTCGTTGCCGCCTATCCCTTCGTGCTGGTGGCGCGCCCCGACCTTCCGGCGAACACGCTGTCGGAGTTCGCGCGCTACGCGAAGGAACGTCCGGGCCGGCTCACCTATGCATCGGCCGGATCGGGCAGCCTGCAGCATGTGTGGGCGACGATCCTGTTCCGGGCCATGGGGCTCGACCTGATCCACGTGCCCTACAAGGGCGCCTCGATGGCGCATCCCGACATGATGGCCGGGCGCATCGACCTGATGTTCGACAACCTGTCCGCGTCGCTCAAGCACATCGAGTCCGGACGACTGAAGGCACTGGCGGTGTCGCCCGCACGCCGCGCGCCTTCGCTGCCGCAGGTGCCCACCGTCACCGAGAGCGGGGTCGCGGCCTTCGACGGCGAGTCATGGATGGCGCTGTTCGCGCCCTCGGCCACGACGCCCGCGGTGGTGGATCGCCTGCGCGCGCTGCTGCTCGACGTGGTGGCCGATGCCGACTTCGGCGCACGCGTCGTGCAGGCCGGCGGGCGGGTGATGTCCGTACCCGCCGCGCAGCAGGAGGCTTTTCTCAAGTCCGAGACCGAGCGCTGGGGCCGGTTGATCCGCCAGCATGGCGTGACCGTGGAATAGCCTGCAGCGCCGGTCGAGGCCGCGCCGGGTGGCCGGGCATGTGCTGGCGGCGGTGACGCCCGTGCGGCACAATCCCTCGAGGCGACGGGGCGCCTTGAGCGTGCCGGGCCTCGCCACACCGGAGACACGCATGCGCATCCAGTCGATCGAAGCCATTCCCATCGAGATCCCGCTGCAGAAGGATTTCGGCGGCAGCACCTACCACGTGCTCAAGCGCTGCACCGTCATCACGCGTATCCGCACCGACGACGGGGTGGTGGCCGAGGTCTACAACGGCGACAACCGCGACCACTCGCCGGAGATCGCGAAGATCATCCTGGAAGAGCTCGCCCCGCGTATCGTCGGCCAGGATCCGCGCCAGATCCAGCGGCTGTGGGAGACCATGCACGCGATCACCGACTGGAACCGCGACCGCAAGCTCGCGCTGGAGGCCATCGCCTGCGTCGACACGGCGCTGTGGGACCTGGTGGGCCGGGCCAGCGGCCTGAGCGTGTGCCAGATGCTCGGGGGCTATCGCACCCGGCTGCCGATCATCACCATCGCCGGCTACTACGAGCAGGGCAAGACGCTGGCCGATCTCTCGCGCGAGATGGAGTGGATCCGCAGTGTCGGGATGGCCGGCTGCAAGGTGAAGGTCGGCGGCCTGTCGCCGGAGGAAGACGCGAAGCGGGTGGCGGCCGCACGCGAGGGGGGTGGCGAGGATTTCATCCTGGTCGTGGACGCGAACCGCGGCTGGAGCGCGGAGGACGCGATCCGGTTCTCCCGGCTGATCGAGCACCTCGACATCGGCTGGTTCGAAGAGCCCTGCCTGTGGCACGACGATGCATTCCTGATGGGCAAGGTGCGGCGTGCGACCCGCATCCCGATCAATGCCGGGCAGTCGGAGTACACCGCGCAGGGCGTGCGGCGGCTGATCCAGGCCGACGCGGTGGATTTCGTCAATTTCGATGCGTCCGAATCGGGCGGCATCACCGAATGGCAGCGGGTAGCCGGGATGTGCTCGGTGTTCGACGTCAAGATGGCGCACCACGAAGAGCCGCATCTGTCGATGCACATGCTCGGCGCGGTGCCGCACGGCACGTATGTCGAGTGCTTCGCCGATCCGCTGCGCGATCCGGTCTGGAAGGACCTGATCACCAACCGGCCGATGCCGGTGGACGGCATGATCGACATTCCGCAACGGCCAGGGTTCGGGCTCGAACTGGACCCGGCGATGATCCGCAAGTATCGAGTCGGCTGACATGACGTCCACGCCGCGGAACCGGGGGAAGACGATGAACCGGGAGGAGACAATGAACCGGCAGGCAACGCGGTGGGCGGCGATCGTCATGGGCGCGGCTGTGCTGTGCGGCGTGCTGCCGGTGGCTGCACAGTCCTATCCGACGCGCCCGGTGCGCATCGTGCTGCCGTTTGCGGCCGGCGGCGGTACCGACCTGCTGGCGCGGCTGCTGGCCCAGCGCTACACCGATGTGTTCGGCCAGACGGCGATGGTGGACAACCGTCCGGGCGCAGGTGGCAACCTCGGCGCCGAAATCGTGGCGAAGGCGCCACCGGACGGCTACACGCTGTTGTTCTCCACCACCTCCACCGCGATCAACGCCACGCTCTACTCGAAGCTCGCCTTCGACATCCGCAAGGACTTCGTCGCCATCACGCAGTTCGCGCGCTCGCCGATCGTCGTGGTGGTGCATCCGTCGTTGCCGGTGCGCAGCGTGCGCGATCTGGTTGCGCTGTCGCGCAAGGAAAAGGGCGGCCTGAACTATGGCTCCAACGGCAGCGGGACCGGCTCGCATCTGGCTGGCGTGATGTTCGAGCACATGGCTGGTACCCCGCTCACCCATATCCCTTACAAGGGAGCCAATCCGGCGGTGGGGGCCCTCGTCGCGGGCGAAGTGGTTCTCGGCTTCCAGGCCACCACCAGCGTGCTGCCGTTCATCCGGTCGGGCAAGCTGCGGCCGATCGCAGTGACCACCGAGCGACGCATCGCCGCGCTGCCGGAGGTGCCGACGGTCGCCGCGGTCTATCCGGGGTTCAACGTAGATCAGTGGTACGTGCTGTTCGCACCCGCCGGCACGCCAACGCCGATCGTCGGTCGCCTGCACGCGGAGGCGGTGGCCGCGCTGCAGCACCCGGACGTGAAGGGCTGGATGCAGCGCGAGAACTCGGAACCCGTGGGCAGCTCGCCGGCCGAGGCAGCCGCGTTCCTCGCCGCCGAGGTCGAGAAGTACGCGAAGATCGTGAAGCTGTCGGGCGCGAAGCCCGACTGATCTCCCTCGGCGACCGGTGTCGCAAGGTCGTCACCGTAGCGGTATGCGGTTCTCGCGCCGGGTGGGGAAGACATCCACCGACAGAGCAAGAGCCGGCGGTCGGCGAGCCGATCCCCGGCTTCGAGAGCCTCGGCTGACGGCCGAGGCCGCGAAATGGACCGCGGTGATGAAGGGCGCTAACATTCGGCCGTCCGACTGAAGCGACCTGCGCGGCGCTGCTGCCGTGCGTGCGTCGAGCAGGCGCCGGGCGAGAGGCAGTCGGCAGGCTGGAGGAGCGGTGATGGCGATCAGAAAGCTCGGTCACGTTGGAATCTGGGCGAAGGACTTCGAGACGATGCGCGACTTCTACTCGCGGGTCGTGCGCCTGAAGATCAGCGACGAGACACCGAACGTGGCCTTCATGAGTTCGGACCCCAAGCGCGAACACCATGAGTTCGCGGTGTTCCGCTCGCGCGAGCCCGACCAGGTCACCAGCGTCCAGCAGATCTCCTTCAACTGCGAACGGCTGGAGGACATCGTCGACTACTACCAGCACTTCAAGCAGCATGGCGTGCGCTTCTCGCGCGTGACCTCCCACGGCAATGCAGTGGGGATCTACTTCTTCGATCCCGAGGGCAACCGCTGCGAGGTCTACTGGTCCACGCCGTTCGAGGCGAAGCAGCCGTACAGCGTGGCCATAGACGTCAATCGACCGGTGGCCGAGATCCTGGCCGACGTCGAGGCGGACGTGAAGCGCCACGGCGCCGAGGGGCACATAGACCAGGCGTCGTACGAAAAGCAGCGCGAGCAGTTCGCGCGCGAGGGCATCGCCCACTGAGTTGCGCGCGGCCTCGCGAGCGGGCGGAGTGCCGGCGCGCGAGGCGTTCGGGTGGATCGTAGCGACGCCACCGCTGGGCCGTACCGCGCATCGTCGGCGTTACTTCGCCGCCGGTCGCGCCTTGAGTCGCGCCAGCACGCGTGCCTTGGCGGAGATGTCGCGCTCCAGGCGCGCGCGGAACCCGGCGGCGTTGTCGAAGAAGTTCGGCGGCTGGGCGGCGCGCTCGGCCACTGCCCGGTAGGCCGTGTCGTTCGCCGCCGCCGTGCAGGCCTCGGACAGCCGCGCGAGCAACGGTGCCGGCGTGCCGGCAGGGGCCATCAGGCCGCCGAAGCTCGCCGGACTGACGTCGTAGCCCTGCTCGCGAACCGTGGGCACGTCGGGGAAGCCGGGGTGCCGCGATTCGCCGAAGACACCGATCACGCGCACGTTCTGTCCCACGGCCGAGCCCAGCACGATCGAGGCCACGTCAAGGCGCCCGCCGAGCACGTCGGCGATGACCAGCGGCTCGCCTCGGAACGGGATGTCGCGGATGTCGAGGTTCGCGGCGATCAGGAATTCCTCCATCGCCAGGTGCGGGATGGTCATGCTGCCCTGGTGTCCGTAGTTGAGCGCCCCGGGCTTGGCCTTCGCGGCGGCGACGAGATCGGCCACCGACCGGATCGGCGACTCGGGGCGCACCACCAGCGCCATCGCATTGATGAAGGTCTGGCAGATCGGCACCAGCGAGTCGGTGCGGTAGCCGGTATCGGCGCGGTCCTGCGGATGCACCGACAGCACGAGCGCGGGCGCGAACAGCAGCGTGTAGCCGTCCGCGTCGGCGCGGGCGACGGCGGCGGTGCCGATCGCACCGCCGGCGCCGCCCCGGTTCTCGACCACGAACGGCTGGCCCAGCCGGCTCGCCAGGCCCGCGCCCAGCGCCCGCGCGAGCACGTCGGTGGTGCTGCCGGCGACAAACGGGTTGATGATGCGCACCGGCTTGTTGGGATAGTCCGTCTGCGCCAGGACGGGTGCGGCAAGCGCGAGGGCGGCGAGCAGGCTCGCTGCGAGGGCGAGAGGACCCTTCGGTGGGGTGGCTGTGCGCATCGGTGCTCCTCCTGGGTGCGAGTCGAACGAGATGGTACCGTCATTGTGAGGGGGCGCGTCCGCGTCCGGGGCCGGCCTCGGACACGAACGCGTCAGGCTTGTTGCTGGTGGAAAGCGGTCGTTGCGATAGACTTTGCAAGTCACCTGCCACACCGGAAAGGGTCATCCATGACCGTGCAGCTTCAGGCCGCTGGCCGATGAGGGTAGGCATCCGTCCAGTGCACGCCCTCGCCGCGCTGACCCTCGGCCTGCCGGTAGCCTGCCTCGCCGGACGCCCGGTCATCGAGGAATGGCCCCTGCCCACCCTGGCTGCGCGCGCCGACTGGGTGATCGTGGCGACGCTCGACGCGCCCGAGGAGACGACGAA
This sequence comes from Rhodocyclaceae bacterium, assembly GCA_020248265.1. NCBI lineage: Bacteria > Pseudomonadati > Pseudomonadota > Betaproteobacteria > Rhodocyclales > Rhodocyclaceae > Rhodocyclaceae bacterium. Next base: position 3,474 of record JADCHX010000029.1, on the reverse strand, counting down.
GGACGGACGGGGCTGCTCTCTGGTGCACTGGCCGCTGCGGGTCGACCGGGTGCTGAAGGCGCCAACCGCGAACACGGCATCGGGTGCCGTGCGCCTGCGGGTGCTGGTCAATGTCACCGCTGCCCAGGACTGTCGGATACGTGCGCGGCGGAACGGAGGCGTTTCGTTCGCCGCCCCTCGCTATACCCCCTCGGCATCGGCCCCTCGCGTGGGCGAGACGCGCGTCGTCTTCGCCGCGATGAACGACGGCATCTTGACCCTCGCCGCGGAGCAGTCCTGGGAGTCTGTTCGACGGGTAGACGACATCGAGCGCCTGCTGTCCCAGCCGCGCCCGCCAGTCCCCGTGCGCTGACGCCGAACAGGCACGTCCGGGCGAACCTGGAGGGCGCGGGTTCATCCCGGCCGCTCGCAGGACCGACCCGGACGCCTCAGCCCTTGGCGGCGTACTTGCCGGTGAGTTGCGGCGTGAGGCCGTCGAGCCCGCGCTGCTGGCGCTCGAGCCGTGTCTCCCTCGACCAGGTGCGCTTCAGTTCGTCGCGCACGCTCACGCGCAGCCGTCCGAGCCCCTCGGTTTCCAGTTCGATGGTATCGCCGTCCTGGAAGCCGGACAGACCGCGGTGGTTGGTGCCCAGGGCGAGGATATCGCCGGGCTCGAGGGCGTGGATCGAGCTCACCCACTCGATGCAGCGCGGGATCTTGTGCGCCATGTCATCGGTGTTGTAGTTCTGCTTGACCGTGCCGTTGACCCACAGACGCACCTGCAGCTTCTGCGGATCGGCGATCTCGTCGGCGGTCACCAGCCACGGGCCGATCGGCGCGAAGGTGGCGCGGGACTTCATCTGATAGAACGTGTTCCCGGGCGGGTTGAGTCCGCGCGCCGAACCGTCGATGAAGTTCATGTAGCCGAACACGTACTCCATCGCGCGCGCGGCGGGCACGTTGCTCGCACGCTTGCCGATGACCAGCGCCATCTCGGCTTCGCCCTCGAAGAGGGCTGCCGGCGCGTCGGGCAGCACCATGGTGTCGCCGTTGCCGATGATGCAGTTGGGCGTCTTCAGAAAGGCGTTGATCGGCGCGGGCTCCTTGCGCGTGCCGTCTTCCATGTAGTTGACTGCCATGCAGACCACATTGTTCGGCCGCGGCAGCGGCGGGCGGATGCGCACCTGCGCGAGCGGCAGGCCGGCGCCAGCGGCTGCGGCGCGTTCGATGGGCGCGCGCAGGTCCGCGAAGCGCGCCACCACCGCGCTCATCAGGTTGCCCGCGTCGGTGTGCGGGACGCCCTCGACCGCCGCCGTCACGTCGACCACGGAATCGCCGCGGACCACGCCCACGCGATCATCGTTGAATACCATCAGTTTCATCGCTGCTTCTCCCCCTGGATCAGGCCTTCGCGGTGCCCGTGTTGTGCGCGCGCGAACCCGCGCGGCAAACGGCCAGCGTAGTGCAAGCCGCGGGCATTCGCAAACGCCGGAGGCCGGAGGCCGGGGAGGCCGGTGGGGAGGTTCGGGGTCAGGTCTTGGAGGTTCGGGGTCAGGTCTTGAGTTTTGCATCCGAACGGCCAGCGTAGATCGGCGAGGGTAAGCTTCCGCCCATGTCGTCCGCATTCGCCGAATCCGGTGCATTCCTCGCCGCGCACTGGAAGCTGATCCTCACGATCGCCTACCTCGCGTGGGCGGTCGCCGTAGTCGTCGGACTCATTCTCGCCAGGCGCTCGTCGTCGGCCACATTGGCCTGGACGCTCGCGCTGCTTGCCCTGCCATACGTCGGCGCGGCGGTATACCTCTTCTTCGGCCCGCGTCGGCTGTACCGCAAGAAGCTGCGCTACGCGCGTGCGCGGCGCCAGATCAGACAGGTCGCGCCGGGGCTGGGCGCGACGGACGGCGGCGTCATGGGCGAGGCGATCCGGGTGCGCTACCGCCAGCTCGCGCGCCTGGCCACCGAACTCGGGCAACCGGCACCGCTGCGTGCCGACGAACCGGTGACGCTCTACATCGACGGCGACGACTGCTACGCGGCGATCGAGGCGGCGATCTGCGCCGCCACCGATCACGTGCACCTGGAGTACTACCTCTGGGAGCCGGGCCGCGCCGGCGACCGGTTACGCGACGCACTCGCCGAACGCGCCAGGGCCGGCGTGAAGGTGCGGCTGCTGCTCGATGACGTCGGCTCGGACGGCGCGAGCGACGGTTACTTCGCGACACTGACCCGCGCGGGCGGCGAGCTCGCCTGGTTCAACCCGCTGCGCGTGTCGCGGTTCCGGCCGACGCTGCTCAACTTCCGCACCCATCGCAAGATCGTGGTGGTCGACGGCAGGATCGGCTTCATCGGCGGCATGAACGTGAGTGACGTGCAGTCGAGCGAAGTGTCGACATTCTCCGGCACGCGCGCCAAGGACAATACGCTCGAATGGCGCGATACCCACATGCGTATCGTCGGCGCACCGGTGGGCGCGCTGCAGCGCGTGTTCCTGGATGACTGGGCGTTCGCCTTCGGCACGTGCAAGGTGGAACCGACGCACTTCCCGGCCAGCAAGCGCGACCCGACCGGCCCGAGCGTGCAGATCATCGCCTCGGGACCGGACGACTCGGTGTTCGCGATCCAGCAGTTCAAGTTCGCCGCCATCGCGAGCAGCCGGCAGTCGCTTTCGATCACCACGCCCTACCTGGTGCCCGACGAAGCGACACTCTCGGCGATGAAGTCTGCGGCACTTCGGGGTGTCAACGTGCGCTTGCTGGTGCCGAAGCAGGGTGACTCGAAGCTGGTGACGGCAGCCGGGCGCAGCTACTACGACGAACTGGTCGCAGCCGGGGTCGTGCTCTTCGAGTACGGTCCGGCGATGCTGCACGCCAAGACGATGGTCATCGACGACACCGTCGCGGTCGTGGGGACCGCCAATCTCGACAACCGCAGCTTCCGCCTCAACTTCGAGGTGATCGCGGTGGTGTATGACGCGGCTGCCGCCGGGCAGCTCGGCGCGATCTTCGATCGCGACCTGCGCAGCGCCGTGCGCTACAAGCCGCCGACGGGGAAGCGCCCGATCGGAGAGCGGTTGCTGTTCGGGGTGGCGAGGCTGGTGTCGCCGTTGCTGTAGTCGACGGGCATCCACCCTGCTGCGCCGCGGATGGCGACTGACCGAGCGACGGATCGCCAATGGCAGGGGAATCCGGTAAAAACGGGTGTAGCGGGCGCCAGGACCCCGCGTGCGTGCGTGCGACGCGGAGGTTACCGATCGAGGCTGCCCTGCGAACCGATCGCCGACTTCACCTTTGTCGGGATGATGGCGCGCAACCAGCGACGATGAGCGGCAAGGCGTTCCAGCGCTGCGCCCCCAAAGAGATCAACCGCTGGCGCAAGGTTGCGCAGGAGACCGGGATCAAGCCCGAATGATCCCGGTACCTTCAGGAACCTGAGACAGGCACTTCGCACATGCAACTCAAACGCTCGACCCTGACTGCGATCAGGCTGCCCTACCCT
>JADCHX010000028.1 GCA_020248265.1 Rhodocyclaceae bacterium | reverse complement strand
CTTGATCGCGTCGCGTATCTGTCGGGCCCCAACGGCTGCTGCCGATTCGCCACGCCGGGTGTAGACGTAGCAGGCTGCGAACTCAAGCCGCGCGAGCAAGCGGCACCGATGCTCCGAGCGCAGGCAGGTCCTCGGCCACTGCCGCCAGGTTCTCTTCCGAGAGGATCTGCGCGCCGTAGCGCATCATCTCGGCCGGCCAGGTCAGTTCGGGGTTCTCGAGTACCTCGCGCGCGAGGAACAGTACCCGTCCCAGGCGCAATGCCTCCCAGCCCTGGTGCCGCGTACCGCTGCTCTGGCTCGCTTCGATGATCACGGTCGCGTCGCAGAGCAGTGCCATCGTCCGGTTGCGGATCGGGAAGTTGCGCGGTGTCACGCGGCTGCCGAGCGGAAACTGGCTGACGAGCAGGTGGTCGCGCGCGATCTGCGCCTGCAGCTCGGCGTTCTCCTTCGGATAGGCATCGTCGAGCGGGGTCCCAAGTACCGCGATCGTGCGGCCGCCGCAGGCGATGGCTGCCCGATGCGCGGCGGTATCGATGCCCGAAGCGAGGCCGCTGACGATCACGATGCCCTGCTCGGCCAGCATGCGCGCGAAACGATCACAGCGCTCGAGACCGGCCGGCGTGGCCTGGCGCGAGCCGACGATCGCTACGCGGGCGCCCCGCTTGAGCAGCGAAGGGTCGCCCTGCAGGAACAGGCGTTCGGGACTGTGGGCGCGCTCAAGATCGTTGAGCGTACCGAGCAGGTCGCTCGTGGAGCGCTCGATGAAGGACACCTTGGACTCCTCCCGGGGTATGGCGGCGCCGGGTCGCAGTCCGGACCGCCGTGTGTCAAGGCAAGTCTACAACAGTGCCGCGCCGGCCTCAGGCTCAGCGCTCCTGGCTCCCGTTCCCGGAGGTGCTTGCCTCTCCGTTGTGACTACACTGAGCCATCCTTGCGTGAGGAGACCGCCATGGCTGCTGCTGACACATCCGTTCGTGCCCGAATCGATGCCGACATCAAGCGACGTGCAGCTGATGCACTGAAAACCATGGACCTGTCTGTCTCGGAGGCCATCCGCCTGTTCCTGCATCGGATCGCGGACGAGCGCCAGCTCCCGTTCGAGGCGACGCTGCCGAATGTTCGGACCCGGCGCGCCATCGCCGAGCTCGAAGCGGGAAAGGGACGGCGTGCGCGATCCGTGGATGATCTGAAGACACAGATGAAGACGGACAAGCCTGAGTAATGCGCGCATCCCCGCCTGCTCGGATCTCCGCGCACCAGGATCCGCTGCCCGGCTGGCCCTGCCATCGCTACTCCGGCATCGCATCGAACAGTCCCTCGAACCGCTGGTCGCTGTAGTAGCGGATCTTTCTCGCCTGTACCGGTCGCTGGCCGGCGAGGAACAGCAGCTGGGTCTGGGGATCGAGCGTGCGGACTTCGTCCGGGGTCAGCAGCGGACGTCCGGCATGCTGTTCGCCGCGGCTGCTGGTGGGCTCCACGGAGCCGAACAGCGGGCCACTGGTGTTACTCATGGTGTGGAACACGGCAGTGCTCTGGCCCAACAGGTTCGAGACGAGCTGGGCGGTTTCGTGGTCGTTCACGCCGAACACCTGCAGCACTGCGGCGTTGGAGAAGAAGGAGCCGGCGCGCTTGGCATAGGTCGCGCGCAGCTGGTGGACGTCCTGCAGGATCGGCCATAGCTGGACGCCGTAGCCGGCCATCAGGCCCATCGCGCGCTCGACCGGAGCCAGGTAGCCGAGGGCAGCGAACTCGTCGAGCAGGTAGAGCACCGGCTCGGTGGGCCTGGTCTGGCTGCGCGCCATCTCGAGCAGGCTCTGGCTGACCATCAGACGCAGCCAGCGAGCGTACGTTTCCAGCCGGTCGGGGGGCAGGACAAGGAAGACGGTGGCGGTGCGTGCCTTGAGGTCGGCGAAGCGGAAGGCGGAGCGGCTCAGCACCGCGGTCATGCGGGGGCTGTCGAGAAAATGGGTGTGGCGCTGGGCGGAGGAGAGCACGCCGGCGCCTTCCCGGTCGGACTTGCCGCGGTGGCGGTTGGCTGCCCGGGCCACCAGACCGTTGGCAGCCTGGCTTTCCTGCATGCGGTCGAGCAGTTCCTCGAAGTCGTCCGGGGCGAGCGTGAGCCAGGCGCGCAGCGTTCCCAGGTGGCGCCGCTCCGGTGGCTCGTCGGCGACGATGTGCAGGATCAGGCCGGTGATCAGGGCCTTGGCTTCCTCGTTCCAGTGCGCCTCACCCACCGCACCCGGGGGGTCGTAGACGAGGGCATCGGCCAGGGTGGCCGCTTCCTCGGCGGCGTCCACATCCTCGGCGTCCAGGCCGGCCAGCGGGTTGAAGGCGGCGCCTGGCTGGCCGGTGATGCCGAACGGATCGACCACGTGGACCGGGCCGAAGCGGGTGCGGGCGCGGCCGGTGATCCGGGCGTTCTCGCCCTTGGGGTCGATGCAGATCACCGAGCGCTCGGCAGTCAGCAGGTTCGGGATGAGCGTGCCAACACCCTTGCCGGTGCGGGTCGGGGCGATGGTCAGCAGGTGCGATGGGCCGTCGTAGCGGAGCAGTTCACCGGTACGGGTGTCGGTGCCGATCAGCAAGCCGCGCTGGGTCGTGCGCAACGGCTGGATCTCGGCGGGCGTCGCGAAACGGGCGGAGCCGTGGGTGTCGGCCTGATGAGGGCCGAAGTGCCGGCGCAGTGCCTCGAGGGCGATGTGCGCGACCAGGGCGAGCGGCAGCAAGAAGGGCAGGTTATCGACCGTCTGGTACAGGAGGCTTGCTTCCGGGACGTCCAGGTGCACGACCAACCACATGCGCACGATCAGGCCGATCACGAACAGAACGATGCCGATGACCACTGCGGCCTTGAAGGTCCGGACCAGGGTCTGCGGTCCCTCGAGCAGGGTGGTGCGCGCTGCGGTGACCGGATTCGCGCGGACGTAGGCCGCGAGATTGCGGAAGGCCTCCAGGGTGTCGCGCATCACGACCGCGCCTCGGGCGGGGCGCTTTCGACGGTTGCGGTCGTCTCTGCTGTGCCGGGCAGCAGGTCCTCGAACAGCTCGCGATCGGCGCGACGTGTGAGGGCGGGAGGCAGTGCGTCCTGTAACCAGGCGCGCAGCACTGGCGCGATCGGCGAGTTGTCGGCGATCGCCTGTTGCACGAGGCCGCCGAGCAGGATCCGGCGCCGAGTGTCCTCGGCCTGGATCTGCTTGGCCAGGCGGGCCTTCAGGGTGGAGGTCTGCGCTTCCAGCTGCGCCAGACGCTCAGGGAGGGAACGACGTGCCATCGACCAGCCTCCGACGGTTGACGCAGGTAACTGGGCGAACGCTGTGAGGTGGGCGGCGGTTGACGGGCTGTGAGAACCTGCGACTGGCCGGGGCGGCAGAAAAGCTAAATGCGCACTTACGAGTTGCTGCGCAACTCGGGCAGTTGTCGTATTCTCAGGATATGGCCATCTACCACTGCTCGACGGCTGCGGTTTCCCGGAGTTCTGGCCGCAGCGCGGTCGCCGCCGCAGCCTATCGATCGGGTACCGTGCTCACCAATGAGCGCGATGGACTGGTGCATGACTACCGGCCGCGGAAGGGGATCGAGCACCGGGAGGTCGTGCTGCCATCGCAGGTTTCAGCGCCTTGGGCTCAGGACCGGTCGGTGCTGTGGAATGCCGCGGAAGCGGCCGAGCGGCGCAAGGATGCGCGCGTGGCGCGCGAGGTCGAGGTGTCGCTGCCGCACGAGCTCGATGCGAAGCAGCGGCAGGCGCTGGCCACGGAACTGGCGCAGCACCTGGCCGACCGTTACCGGGTCGCGGTGGATCTGGCCATCCATTCGCCGCACGGCAAGACGGATGCGCGAAACCATCATGCGCATCTGCTGATGACGACCCGGACGCTGACCGCCGGCGGGCTCGGGGGGAAGGCGATGCTCGAGCGGGAGAATCGGGAACTGACCCGGCTCGGCCTGCCGACCACGCATCAGCAGGTGCGCGAGCTGCGCGAGGCCTGGGCTGATATGGCCAACCGGCATCTGGCGCGTGCCGAGCATGACCTGCGGATCGATCATCGGTCGCATGCGACCCGGGGGATCGAGTTGACGCCGACGGCGCACATGGGTGTCCATGCCACGCAGATGTCGCGCAAGGGGATGGAGGTCTCCCGGGCGGCACTGACTGTCGACCAGGCACAGCGCAATGTGGCGTTGATCCGGGGATCGCCCGAGCAAGTCCTGGCGCTGATCACGGCGGAGAAGAGCGTCTTCGACCATCGGGACGTGGCGCGGGTGGTGAACCGCTACACCGAAGGGGCGGGGCAGTTCCAGACGGTCTACGGCCAGGTCATGGCCTCGCCCGAGTTGGTGCGGCTGACGGCCGAGACGCGCGATGCGGACGGCCGGGTGGCGGCGCCGGCGCTGTACTCGACGCGCGACATGGTCGCGGTGGAGGCGCGGATGGATACCGTGGCCGCGCGAATGGCGGTCCGGGAAGCCCATGCGGTTTCGGAGGCGAGCCGATCTGCGGCGCTGGCCGGTTCGCCGCAGCTCGACGCCGGGCAGCGCAATGCGTTCGAGCATGTGACCGGTCCGCAGCAACTGTCGGTGGTGGTCGGCTACGCCGGGTCCGGGAAGAGCTCGATGCTGGGGGCGGCGCGGGAAGCCTGGCAGCGGGAGGGTTATGACGTCCGTGGGGCAGCGCTGGCCGGCAAAGCGGCCGAGGGGCTGCAGGGGTCTTCTGGGATCGAGTCGCGGACGCTGGCCTCCTGGGAGCGCAGTTGGGCGGCTGGCCGGGAGATGCCGACGGCCAACCAGGTCTATGTCATCGACGAGAGCGGGATGGTGTCGTCGCGGCAGCTCGAGCGGGTGCTGTCGCGGATCGAGGACGGTGGGGCGAAGGCGGTCCTGGTCGGGGATCCCGGCCAGTTGCAGCCGATCGAGGCCGGGGCGGCATTCCGGGCGGTAGCCGAGCGGACCGGGTTTGCGCAGATGGACACGGTGCGCCGGCAACAGGAGGCCTGGCAGCGGGAGGCCTCGGTCGCCTTCGGTCAGCATCGGACAGCCGAGGCGCTGCGGGCCTATGCCGAGCGGGGTGCGGTGCACCTGGCGGCGGACCAGGCTGCAGCGCGGGCGGCGATCGTGAAGGAATACGTGGCGGATCTTCGGGCGCGTCCGGACGGGTCGCGGGTGGCGCTCGCGCATCGGCGCGACGATGTCCGGACGCTCAATGAGGCGATCCGTGATGAACGCAAGGCGTCGGGTGAACTGCGCGGCGAGCAGCGTTACCGGACGACTGAGGGTGAGCGGTCGTTTGCGCTCGGGGATCGGGTCCTGTTCCGGGAGAACAACCGGGACCTTGGGGTGAAGAACGGGACTATGGGAACCGTGTCGAAGGCGGAGCCGGGACAGCTGTCGGTGCGGCTCGACAATGCGGCGGGGCCTGGGCGGGGTCGTGAAGTGGCGGTACCGACGGAACAGTACCGGGCGCTGGATCACGGGTATGCGACCACGATCCACAAGAGCCAGGGGGCTACGGTGGATCGCAGCTACGTGCTGGCATCCCCGTCGATGGATCGGCACCTGTCGTATGTCGCGATGACTCGCCATACCGAATCGGCGCAGCTGTACGGCAGTCGGGAGGTCTTCCGGGACCAGCGGCAGTTGGCGCAACAGCTCTCGCGCAGCGGGGCGAAGGAGACGACGCTCGACTACACCCAGGCGACGCAGTCCTTTGCCGAGCGCCGGGGGCGGGAACTCGACAGTCAGATCGTGCTGCGTGAGCCGCCGGCGACGGATCGGGCTCGGCCTGAACCGGAACGGTCCGAACATCCGGTGGGCGGAGCCGCGCAACGCCCCGTAGACAGGTCGGTGGAATCGGCGCTGCCCGCAGGTATCCGGTCATCCACGGCGGGGCGTGACCCGCATCCTGCTCCAGCGTCAGCCATGGAACGTCGTGACACGGACATCGCGAACCTGGTCCGGGACTGGAACACCCTGGAGCAGCGTCTGGACCGGCTTCAGAGCCGTCAGAACGCCCCAGAACGGGCTCAGACGCTTCAGGAGATGCGTGGGATAGCAGAACACCTGCGCGCCGTTCCAGGGGTCCGGGAGGCTTTTCTGGAGCGGCAGAGGGACCTCGGAGTGCGGCGAGGGTCGTCGCTGGATCGGGCGGTGCGTGAACGCAACCTGGATCGGGCGATAGAACGGGTCCGCGATCGGGAGAGGGATCGGGACCGTTGACCACCCTTCCCTGAACAACCCGGCGAAGCCGGTTTTGTCCTTGAGCAGGCACGTTGCTCCGGTCCGCTTGGCTAACGTTGCGGCTGGTGCCTTGCGGTTGGATGTTCCGTGAAGCCCGCAGGGCTGATCTCGAGTGGGTCTGTTCCGTCTCTGGCGCTTAAGGTTTCGCGATCAGGCGCTGCGTGGGTCACGTGATCGACGGCGTCTGAGACCGTTAATGCGTGCGAAATCCGGCGTTTCTGTTCTTCGGCGGACAGGAGGCACGGCATTCGATGCACAAAAGCCGGTCCTTTCTTTTGATTAAAGAAAAGATTAAAGAAAAGATTAGCTACTTTTTAGCGTGTGCGCCAAGGCTTTGATCCGTAAAATCTTTGACCAGTTATCCACAGCGCGAAATGTGCATCGGATGCCGTGCCTGATGTGCATCGGATGCCGTGCCTGATGTGCATCGGATGCCGTGCCTTGTGCATCGGATGCCGTGTCAATGTGCATCGGATGCCGTGTCAATGTGCATCGGATGCCGTGCCTGCCTCCCCTGCTTGCCCCGTTCTGTGGATAACTCGGGCGTTTTTCATGTGCATCGGATGCCGTGCCTCATCCGGCCTTGAGACTGACCGTGGTGCGGCGTACGGTGACCAGATCGTCCTTGATCTCGAAGGCGGCCAGGAACCCGACCTCCACCAGCTCTGACAGCGCGACGCGCACCTGCCGCTTGAAGCTCGCGGCCTGCCGGTTACGGCTGCCGGTGTAGGCCTGTAAGGTGGCCAGCTTCACTGCAAAGGGCTCGCGGTGGCTGCTGTAGAACGCGTGCAGGGCTTGGGCAAGGGGCTGGCTGCGCAGTGCCTGGCGCTGTTTCCAGTCCAGTGCGGTCCACTGGTTTTCGCCGAACAGCTTGATGATGCCGCGGTTCAGCTCGATGCCGTAGTGCCGCGTGACCTCGTCCTTGGCGCCAGACTTGATCAGGGGGCCGAAGTAGGTCTTGCCGTCGTGCTTCACCTCGACCGCGCAGGCGGTCAGGCGCAGCAGCGTGGAGTGCAGCTGGCGGTGCTGGCTGTTGCCGGTGGGCATGCCCATCGCCTTGAGCAGGCCGTGGGCGGTAAAGCTTGCCACGGTGCCCAGTGGCTGGTCGCGCGCTAGGTGCACGATGGTTTCCCAGACGTCGAGGTCAGCCTGGTTGAGCTGCTCGCCGGTGTAGCGGATCTCGATGCCATCCTGGCTCGCCAGCACGGTTTCCTTAAAGAACTGGCGATCCTTGCTGTGGATCGCCGCAAACAGCGCCGAGCGGATGAAGCTGTTGGGGGCGCCTCGCTTGGGCTCCGGCCACAGGGGCAGCTGCACCGTCGTGTTCTGGGCACGCTCGCTCACGCGCTTGCGCAGGCTCGACAGGGCCTGTCCGAGGGGGGTGTCGGGTTTGGTCATCGCTGCCCTGCCTTATGGTGCGGCTGTCGCCCGTTGCCTACCGAGCATGCTTGCCGTCTTTCATGAATGCATGAAAGCATGCAAGCATGAATTCGCTGACAGTCTGGTCGTGCTGGGTGGCGGCGATCTTGATCGCGCGAAATTCGGCCTGGGGTACGCGGATCTGCAGCGGCTTGTCGTTCCGGGGCTTCACGGCGGAGGGCGCTGGTACCGCCTTTGGCGCAGGGCGACGGGCGGGCGTTGCAGCCTGGGGGGTGATTGCCGGGGCGTCGAGCGCATCCGGCGTGAGGGCGACTGCTTTAGCCATGACGTTTCACCTTCTCGGCTTTCTGCATGTTTGCATGCAAGCATGCTTTTATGTTTTTCCACAAACCAGCGGTTTCCAGCGCGGCTGGGCCTTTCGGCGTCAGTTCGATGGACGTGCGTCCGTCCGTCATCGCAGCGGCGTAGGGAACCCGGTCAGCGATGAAGGTTTCGGCGACCGGGCCGTGGTGGGAGAGGGCGGCGGCGGCCTGGCCGGTGATGCTGGCGTTCGTCTTGGCCTGCGTGAGGATGAAGAGGAAGGGGATCTTCGCGTCCTTCAGCAGTGCGACGGTGGCGGATGCGGCCCACAGATCGGACGGGCTGGGCCGGATCGGCACCAGCACGAGATCGGCCAGGCGGAAGAGGGCGACGTTCTCGTCGGTGCGGGTGGGGGCGGTGTCGATGAAGCAGTAGGCGGCCTTGCGCTGCGCCAGCTGCCGCAGGCCGGCGGCCAGGTCGGCCAGGGCGACCTCGGCCCGCTGCGGGGCTTGGGCCTCGCGCTTTTCGTGCCACATGCTCAGGGTGCCTTGGGGATCAGTGTCGATCAGGAAGACCGGGCCATCGCCTGAGCGTTCCGCCTGCACGGCCAGATGCGCGCACAGCGTGGTCTTGCCGCTGCCGCCTTTCTGGGAATTGATGACAATGGTCTGCATGGTTGCATGCTCCTGTGCTTTTCACACTTTCATGTATTCATGCAAGCATGTTTGCATGCAATAATGCCTGACCCGGCCTGAGAGTCAAGGGCGCAGCCGGGTTGACCGGGCCCCTGCCTGCGGCATGGGCGTGGCAAGATTATGAGTTGCACTCACCGGACGGCTTCCCCGCACCACTCACAGCAATGAAGGCAGAGACCGCAGACATCCGCAATCAACCGGCGTACGGACCCGCAGAGGCCGCACGCTACCTGCGCTTGCCTGCCGCGACCTTGCGAACCTGGCTGGTGGGGCGCGCCTATCCGAAGGGCGACGCAAAGGGCACATTCCATCCCCTGATCAAGCCGGCCCGCACGCAGCCGCTTCAGCTGTCGTTCTACAACCTGATCGAAGCGCATGTCCTGCGCGCGCTACGGACGGAACATGGCGTCGCGCTCGCTGAGCTGCGTGCGGCCATCGCTTACGCCGAGAAGGAGCTGCAGACGCATCGCCTTCTGCTCAGCCCCGAGCTCCGAACTCACGCCGGCCAGGTGTTTCTCGTCCGGTACGCGCAACTCATCAACCTCAGCGCCTCCGGCCAGCTGGCAATGCGCAGGATGCTGGAGGACCACCTTCAACGCGTCGACTGGGACGAATGGCAGTTCCCCGTACGGCTGTATCCCTATACGGGGTCGATGCCGCGGGCATTGGAGCGGCCCATCGCCATCGACCCGCATGTGGCGTTCGGACGGCCCATGGTGCAGAGGGCAGGGGTGTCCACGGCCGCCATTGCCGATCGCATCGATGCCGGCGAGACTGTCGAGGCTCTTGCTGAGGACTACGACCTCTCGAGAGACGAGATCGAGCAGGCAGTGCTTTACTCGCGGGCGGCGTGAGCAGGGTCTACTTCACGGATCGAGACCTCGGAAAGCAGTTTCCGCGCATTCTTGCTGAGGCTGGGATAGCGGTCGAACGACACGGCGACCTATTCAGGCCGGAGGGCAGCGATGAAGAATGGCTGGAATACTGCGGCACGCAGGGGCGTATTGCTGTGTCGCATAACAGCCGCATTCGATACGTGCCTAATGAGCTGGCAGCGGTGAAGCGCTTCGAGGTGCCATTACTCGTTCTGGTCGGCAAAGCCACGACTGCAAACCTCGCCACCAACTTCGTGCGGACCTTGCCGCGGATCGATTCATTCCTCGATGGTCGATTACCACCGTTCATAGGAAAGGTCTACCTGGCGACGCCATCGGAGCTGGCGAAGTCGCCTACCGCAGCGGGGCGGGTCGAGCTCTGGTTTCCGTAATGAAAGCTATGGTCTCGCACGCCACATGAATCCCGGTTTACCGTAGGCTCCGTTTCTTGAGACGATGGAGCCCTTCAGAGAAGGTCTTTTACCCCACCGCACGTGAAGGCAAATGAGCACACAGACTGGATTCGCCGTCTTCACTAACCGCACGACATCGCAGCCAGCCAAGGCATCTAAATGCGCCCCTGCAGAGCGCGATACCGGCTGTGCTTACGATGAAGGCGAGCCGAGCTGGCGAGCCGTCCTACTTAAGCGACAAGCCGAGCAGTGGAAAGCCGTACGCGAACATGGCGGTCAACCCCGCACCCACCTTAGTCCGCATGCCAGCTATGTTCTGGCCGAGGCCGTACAGTGGTTGGCGGATTTACCCCCAAACTCGATTCATGCCGTAGTGACCGATCCGCCCTATGGGGTGACCGAGTACGCGGACAAGAACCACAAGAAGCTGAAGCAGGGCAGGGGTGGAGTATGGCGCATACCACCGTCGTTCGACGGTGCAAATCGCCGCCCATTGCCGCGGTTTACGGTATTGACCAACGACGAGATTGCCGCGCTACAAAGTTTCTTTGGTTCGCTTGCCTATGGGCTCGCGCGAGCCCTTGTCCCCGGGGGGCACATCTTCGTTGCGTCAAACCCGCTTCTTTCGACCCTGACTTTTCATGCTTTTCAGCGTGCCGGGCTTGAAAAGCGAGGCGAGCTGATACGCCTTGTTCAGACTCTGCGCGGTGGCGATAGGCCCAAAGGAGCCGAAGAAGAGTTTTCCGACGTCTCGATGATGGCCCGCTCGTGCTGGGAACCATGGGGCATCTTCCGTAAGCCTTACACTGGCACTGCGGCTGAAAATTTGCGCCAATGGGGCACTGGCGGCCTGCGCCGCATCTCTGCAGATGAACCATTCAAAGACGTGATTACTTGCTCACCTACACGCGGATTTGAGCGAGAAATTGCTCCGCATCCGTCTCTGAAGCCGCAGCGCTTCATGCGCCAAGTGGTGCGCGCTGCCCTGCCTCTTGGTATTGGTATCGTATACGACCCCTTCGCAGGCAGTGGCTCAACGCTAGCCGCTGCTCAAGCGAATGGGTATCACGCCATCGGCACCGACCGAGATGCCCAATACTTCGCCATGGGCTGCAAGGCTTTCAGACCGCTCGCGACTTTACCTATTGCCGAGCGATGACGCCTGACGCCCTTTACGAAGAGTTTGTAAAAGGCTTCCCTGCCCGCAGATTCTCCGCTGGGCTACTCGTCGCCTTCATCGACTTTTTGATGAAGCTTGAAGCCCCAAAACTGAAGGCAAAGAATCTAGAGGATGTGCTGATAAAGCATCCACGTCAGACAATCACAGCTGCTGGGAAGCGCGCTAACACGCTGATCGTTTCACTATCGGACGGAGGTACTGTCAGTCTGCGCCCGTTTTACAACGAGGTTGAGCGCTTCTTTCGCTCCGAAAACAAGCGCTTTGATTACCCAAGCTGCGCGCCCCATGCTACCCAAGCGTGGGGCGACTATATGCCATGGCTCGATGCACTGGTCACCTTCAATGTCGCCCAGCTCACGACTCTGCGCGGCAAGGTTCTGCAGTTCGTTCTAGACACGCTCAAGAACCAAGCGTTCGACCCGGCGTCGGTCAGGCATGACCCCCCTTTGTTTCAGCTCCTGCTGGACGGCTTCGAGATGACAGCCCGCAGGGGGGAGCCAACCGGCGCAGCCTTTCAAGGGATGGTCTTCGGCTTCTTGCGCGCGGATAACCCGCACCTGCAGATTGAAATCGACAAGGTACGTACCGGCTCCAAGCGACTGCAGCGTATTGCCGATATTGACGGTTGGGAGGGTGCCCGCCTTGCGATCTCTGCGGAGGTAAAGCAGTACGAGCTGAAGACTGAAGACGTGGCAGGATTGGAAAGCTTCGCCAATGAAACAGGGCGTCGTGGTGCGCTAGGCGTTATCGCCGCCCTGGGATTCAAGGAAGGGGTCCGCGAGCAGCTCGAAGGCATGGGGATAAAGCCGCTTGGCATTTATGACATGCTGCGGATCGTTGAGCTGTGGGACCCGCTCAAACAGCGAACCGCTGCTGCATCCATGGTCTACTATGCCCGTCACGTTGAGAAGAATTCGTCCCTTGCAGAGCGCATAGACGCATTCTTACTCAAGGCTGCGAAACAGAAAGAGGGTGAGCCTTGACGCGTTCAACGGCACTCAGGGATTCGATCCATTGATCAAAATGTATCGAAGGAGCAGGGCAGCTGCGCTTAGGACTGGTTTCGTCGCATTCTGCCCAGTTTGCCTCGTCAATACGTAACCCTAAAAGTCGGACTGTCTTCAGGCCGGGTCTTGCGGTGGTCGTAGATACGGGTGGTCGCAATGTTCGCGTGTCCCAGCCATTCTTGCACCTTTGCGATGTCGGCCTGGTGGTCGAGCGCATTGGTGGCGGCGGTGGCGCGTAGGGCATGGGCGCCGATCCGGAAGCCCAGTGCTGCCGAGTAGCCGCGGACGATCTTGTAGAGGCCGTCTGGGGTGAGGGCGTCGGCTGCGCCTTCGGCCCGGCTGCGATGGAGCGGGCGGAACAGCGGTCCGGTGGCCTCGTTACCGTGGCCGGCCTCGGTCAGGTAGTCGCTGATCAGGCCAGCGGCGGCCGGATGCAGTGGGACATAACGGGTCTTACCGCCCTTGCCGCTTACCTTCAGGTGTGGCACGCCGCGGCGTTCGTTTCGGGCGTCCTTCACGGTGAGGCGGCACAGCTCGTCGCGGCGAAGGGCGTGGTACAGGAGGGTGGCCAGCATGGCGCGATCGCGCTTGCCCTTGAGGCTGTCGGCCGCTGGCGCGTCCAGGAGCCGGCGGGCCTGATGGTCGCCTAGGGCGGGGGTCTTTCCTTCGTAGCTCTCGACCGGGGGGCGTTTCACACCCTTGACCGGGTTGTGCGTGACCGCGTTGCGCTCGCACAGATATTCAAAGAGCGAGGAGAGGGCGGCGAGGCGGTGCCGGATCGTCTGGCTGCTCAGGGCGCGTTTAGCCAGATCATCGCGCCAGGCGATGACATGGGCGCGCGTGACGGAGCGAAACTCGTCGGGGCGGACGATGCCGGTGAAGCGCATGAAATCCTGCAGGGCGATTTCGTAGGCGCGTCGGGTGGCCGGGGTGGCCAGGTTGGCGAACCATTCGAGTTCGGGGGGCACGTCGGCCAGGCGCTGGTAGGCGTCGGCGGTCAGGCGCCTGCCCGGCGACGGGGCGAGGGCGCCGGGGGCAGGGGTGGGACTCACTGAACGTCGGCCGATCGTCCCCATGCGGAAGCTCCGGGACAGGAATTTGCTCTTGATAACATATTTTATCAATACTGAAAGCACGAGTGTTCACTCTAGGAACATAAATAATCGATCCACAGAATGTGGCAAATGCAACACAGCACTTTGTTTACTTTCGCGCAGGTTTGCCTATCATCGCCACCACACCCTTTCTCAAGGAGTCGACATGGCAGAGCGCAACAAGACCTCCGTGAAGTTCTGCAGCCCCGTATTCACACGATTCGAAAAGAGCATCCAATCGATGCCGATCAACCGCGACGGGCTGATCGATACGCTGATCGCAGATCAGATCCCGTATCTCCGGAACGATCTGGCAGGAAAGAAGTTGTCGCGATCCGCCAATCGCTACATCTCGGCTCGGCTGAAGCGCTTAGGCCTCGACAACCCGAGGACAATCGCGCTGCAGCCAGCCACTGCAGAAGCGCTTCGAAAGGTCGTCAAAGATCACGGGCTGGTTCGCGACGCATTCCTGAACGCTGTGCTTTTCTTCTTTACGGCAGACAACAAAGCGCTTCGGGCGTTGGGCCTTCCAGCTTCCACCAGCGATCGCTCCCTGAACCAGGCAGTGCCATTCTCCGCCGCGCCGATGACCGCGTTGCTGGAACTGTTCGGCGATCCGTTTCACTACCTACGAATCGGATGCGAGGCCAATCATGGCACCGGTCTCTATGCCATGAGCCTGCCCGATCAGATCCTCGGGTTCAGCTGCTACCTGCCAGATAGCGAGGTACCGGCCACGGATGCATGGGAGGCGCAACGCGCCGAGCAGGAGGAGATGGAACGTGTCATGGAAATGATCTCGTTCTCGAACGACCTCGAGGCCCACACACCCGGCGCCGCGATCCAGCAGCCCGATCGTAGCGCTCCCCAAACCCATTCCATCAGGAAGGATCAGGCACGATGAAACCGTTCATATCGACCCGAGGACGTCGGAAGTTCGACCGCGAGTGGAAAGAACACGGGGGCTGCATCGAGTGCAAACGCGGCACTGGCGAAGATCTCTACCTTCATCCGCTTTTCCCGCCGCTGCGTGTGAACGGGCGCCGAGAGAGCGTCCCGGCCTGTCTGATCACGCGGCTCAACCGGATCCTGCGTACCGAAGCCAGCAACGATCCTCAGTTCTCATGAGCTGGCGGTTCCGTGAGCGCGGCGATGCTGAAAAAAAAGGCATCACCTGCTTGACGGGCTCGGACTAAACCCTAGAATTGGTGTCAGGTCCGGTCCCATGGCACCACATATTGTGGCGCCTGCCTATCTGTTGTTTTTCGGGTTCGGGTCGGATTGGGGACGGGAAACTTCCCGGGCAGTTGACGCTGCCCGGGAAGCGAAAACGACCCGCGTAGGGGCCGTCTGCTGCAGAAACACCCGGATGTTTCCACAACGCTACTCCCCGGGTCAACGGTTGCTCCTCATCGCAGGTCGTTTCTCCCGTGTGTTCATGCTTCACGCAGGAGATTTCGAAATGGCAAAAGCGCTGAGGCCGGGTACCCCGGCACCGGTGTCTGGTCAGTATCGCAATCCCTCGACTGGTACTGAGGTCACGGGCGTCGCCAAAAAGCCGCTCCCGCCGACCCCCGGGCCAGGTCAGGGATACGTGCTGGTCGACCGGACCAAGCACCGCAGCAAGTAGTCGAAGGGGAGCCCCGGTCCTCGTGGCCGGGGCTGCTCGCTGCCGCTCGTCGATCGCAGAAGACCGACGGGACACGCTCGTTTGCTTGGCTCGTCGTTCAGGACTCGCCTCTTCCGGGCTGGACCTGTCTGCATCTATGCAATCGCCGAGCAGCGTGCGGAGGTGAATCCAACCGTTTGAAAAGGAAACATCAAATGCAAGAAGGTATGTATGGCGTCGAGTACCGCGGCCAGGCTGGCTGGGGGGTGGGTGCGTTCGTACTTCAGCAAGGTCGCATCTTCGGGGCGGACCCAGCCGGTGGGCGCTACGACGGGGACTACACCGAGAACGAAGGCACTGGGCTGGCCGATCTGAGGCTCAAGCTCACCTTCCCTCCGAACACCCAGGCGGTCTTCGGGATCAGCCATCCGTACGAGTGGTCAGTGGATGCCACCGCACGGATCGATCCCCGGGCCGACTCGGGAACGGCAGAGTTACGAACGGCACTCGGTCCTACGGTGCAGATCACTTACAAGCGCATGCGCGATCTTCCGAAGGCCTGAGCGTCCGGGTTGTCCATGCGGTGCGCGCTGCCTTTCGGCAGTGCGCACCGCATTCTCCATTATGTTGTTCCGGCTACGGTCAAGGGTTCGCTGCGCCGGCCTTCGGCCGCCCTTGACCGCTATCCGTGCACCAGGCTGGTCAGATCGACCGCCGGGCGTCGCCGCCTTCCCAAGTGATCTCTCCGGTGACAGGTGACAATGGCGCTTCGAGGTCCTCGGCGAAACCCTGGTAGCGGATCAGCGCGAATGCCCGGATGCGCGCCTCAGGAAACGACGAGGCGAGGACGCTGGCTGCAGCCAGCAGCGTGCGCCCCTTGGTGACAACGTCATCCACCAGGACGAGTTCCTGGCCGGGCGCGAGCAGGCTCGTCACCCTCAACGAGGCGCAGTGACGTTCAACGGTCGGACGATCGCCGGGCGCTGCATAGGCTGATTTCGGGACCGCCTCCACCCGCTCGAGCAGGGGTTCCACGGCCGCAGCGAGACCCTGTGCCTGCAGTGCCTTGGCAATTCGGTCCGGCACCCAGAGGCTGTCCCCTCGGCGCGGCGCGCTGCCTGGTGTCGGGACCAGTGTGACGTTCGGACCAAAGAACGCGGCGAAAGGGGGCGTTTCCTCGGATACCTTGGCTACCCGCTCGGCAGCTCGGGTCATCGCGTCCGGGTTGCCCCGCTTGATCGCGTCGCGTATCTGTCGGGCCCCAACGGCTGCTGCCGATTCGCCACGCCGGGTGTAGACGTAGCAGGCTGCGAACTCAAGCCGCGCGAGCAAGCGGCACCGATGCTCCGAGCGCAGGCAGGTCCTCGGCCACTG